>CAYSAA010000192.1:0-10120 GCA_964428905.1 uncultured Atribacterota bacterium | reverse complement strand
ATCAGGAAGGTTTTTATCAGGGACAGAAGGTTGCTGTTACACTATTTTAGCTTATACTAAAATAGTTCTTTAAAAATCATTAGGAATACTAAATAGAGGAGTTTCAGGAGAGTTTATTCTCCTGACAGTATTAATAGCATGAAGCGCAATATTTATTTGAATAAGATATCTTTAGAAGAAGCAAAAAAGAGAATTGAACAAGCCATTATAGAGGGGAAAATAGTCTTAAGGCAGAAAAGTGAATGGCTTCTGGTGGAAGAATCACTTGGTCGGGTAACTTCAGAACCTGTTTATGCCAAAAGGTCTTCTCTGCATTATACCGCTGCAGCCATGGATGGTATAGTTGTACACTCCAGGGATACAGAGCATGCCTCAGAAAACAATCCTGTGATTTTAACCCGAAAAAAGGATTTTTTATATGTCAATACTGGTTATCCTTTACCGGATGGTTTCGACGCAGTGATAAAAATTGAGGATGTTGTTCCTGTTGGACAAAATCAAAATGGGCTATCCATGAATCAGAAAGAAGAAATAGAACAACTGCAAATCTATCAGTCAGTGTATCCCGGTGTGAATATTCGCCATATCGGAGAGGATATCGTTACACATCAGCTTATATTGCCTGTAAACCATACCATCAGACCGGTTGATATAGGTGCCCTGATGGCAGGAGGGATAAATCGAATCAAGGTCAGGAAAAAACCTCGTGTGGCAATCATTCCTACCGGAGAAGAGCTGGTTGGAGCCAGTGTAGAAGAGATAAAAGCAGGTGACATACTGGATTTTAATTCCAGCATGCTATCCAATTCATTGATTCAATGGGGTGCAGAGCCTGTTATCTATCCCATCATTCGGGACATTAAAGAAGAATTAGTGAAAACTCTTCAGAAAGTTACAAAAGAAAATGATATCGTTACTATCATCGCAGGAACCTCTGCGGGATCCAAAGATTTTACGGCAGAAGCACTGGGAGAACTGGGAAAAATATTATTTCATGGCGTAGCCATTATGCCCGGTAAACCCACATTGGCAGGGATAGTACAGAGTGTTCCGGTTATAGGATTACCGGGATATCCGGTCTCCTATTTAATCGCAGCCTGGGAATTTGTTTTACCTTTGGTCTATAAAAATTTAGGATTGATTCCCCCAAAAAGAAAGATAGTTCCAGCATTGATGGGCAAAAAAGTGATATCTAAACTGGGCAACGAAGAATTCCTCCGGGTTAAATTGGCTAGAATTGATGATGAACTAATAGCCTACCCATTAAGCCGGGGTGCTGGTGTTATTTCTTCTCTGTTAGAAGCAGATGCTCTGGTTAAAATCCCTTCACTTAGCGAGGGGTTGGCTTTTAAAGAAAGTACTGAAGTAGAATTATTGGAAGATAACCAAAATTTGGATAATACAATTATTATTATTGGTAGCCATGATTTGATTCTGGATGTTTTAAGAAATGAACTGCAAAGGATTGCACCTGAATTCCGTCTGGCATCATTTCATACCGGAAGCATGGGAGGTCTTATGTCTTTAAAGCAGGGGATTAGTCATATAGCAACTTCCCATCTTCTTGATGTCCAAAGTGGAGAATATAATTTCCCTTATATTCGGCGTATTTTGCCCGGACTTGATCTGGTGGTGGTAAATATGGCCTATCGCCAGCAGGGTTTGATGGTTTCTAAGGGAAATCCAAAAAACATTAAGGGAATCAATGATTTAATTCGAGAGGATGTATTTTATATTAATCGGCAGAGGGGCTCAGGTACACGAGTCCTGCTGGATTATTTGCTTCACAAGGATAATATCAATGTTGAGGATATGAAAGGTTATCAGCAGGAGGAGTTTACCCATCTGATGGTTGCTTCAGCGGTTGCCAATCAGAGAGCAGATGCTGGGTTAGGTATCTATTCAGCAGCAAGGGCTTTTCATCTGGATTTTATTCCCTTAATCAAGGAGCGTTATGATTTACTCATTCCTGAAAAATATTTTCATAGTAAAGGAATAAAAATGTTATTAGAAATAATAAAGACAAATCATTTTATGGAGCAGGCTGTTGGACTGGGAGGGTACGATCTAAGTCAATGCGGCAAAATTTTATCAAATGAAAAAATTGATTGATTCTTACGGTAGAGAAATTAGCTATTTTAGAATTTCTTTAACGGATCGGTGTAACTTCAGATGTATTTATTGTTCCCCTTCTGATAAGAATTTCTGTTTTATTAAACATCAAGATATTCTTCGCTATGAAGAAATACTGGAAATTGTCCGGGTGGCAACTGATATGGGTATGACGAAAATCAGATTAACAGGAGGAGAACCCTTAGTAAGAAAAGGTGTGGTTGATTTTATAAAGCAGTTAAATCAAATAAAAGCATTGGAAGACATTTCCATGACTACCAATGGTTATTATTTATCAGAAATGGCAACTTCTTTAAAAAGTGCCGGCCTAAACCGGGTTAATATCAGCCTCGATTCACTAAAAAAAGAGAAATTCAAAGAAATTACCGGGTTTGATGGGCTGGAAAAAGTATTACAAGGAATTAATATTTCCCTACAAGTTGGATTAACTCCGGTTAAGATTAATCTGGTTTTGTTAAAGGGAATTAATGATGATGAAGTAGAGGATTTTATCCGATTAACTGTCAATGAGCCATTGCATATTCGGTTTATCGAATTGATGCCTACCAACCATGAACTTACTCAGATCAATGAAGGACATTTCATCTCTGCCCAGTCAATCAAGGAGAAGATGAAAATAGAATTTCCTGATCTGAAAACTGCTTCAATTGTAAAGGGTTATGGTCCAGCGGTTTACTATCAATTGCCCGGAGCAAAAGGTATGGTTGGATTTATTACCGCAGTAAGCCAGCATTTTTGTGCTAGATGCAATCGCATACGATTGACAGCAGAAGGTAGATTGAGACCTTGCCTTTTCAGTTCCCGGGAAGTCAATCTTAAAGAAAGACTACGGCAGATACCGTTAAATCAGCAGAATTTGCGAAAGGAAGTTATTCGCCAATGTCTGATTGAGGCAGTGCGGAAAAAGCCATTCCAACACCATATAGGGCAAAAACATATATCTGAATTCAATATGTCTCAGATAGGAGGGTAAACTAATGGATAACGAAAAATTATTCACCCATTTAAATGAGAAGGGTAGGGCTCGCATGGTTGATGTAGGAGGAAAACAGGATACTCACAGAATTGCCATTGCAGAGGGAGAGGTTATTATGAAACCTGAAACCCTTGCTTTAATCAAAAATAAAAAAATGGCCAAAGGCGATGTCCTGGGAATTGCCCAGGTAGCCGGTATTATGGCAGCCAAAGAAACAAGCCACCTGATTCCCCTTTGTCACCCATTAATTCTGAACAATGTGGACATGGATTTTTACTTTATGGAAGAGAAAAACAGTATCTTGATCCGTTCTATTGTAATGACGACCGGAAAAACAGGTGTGGAGATGGAAGCACTACATGCCGTTGCGGTAGCGGCTCTTACTATTTATGATATTTGTAAGGCCGTGGACCGTGGTATTGAAATTAGTCATATTCATCTGGTAGAAAAAGACGGAGGCAAAAGCGGGCATTATCAGGGAAAGTCATATCTTAATGTAGCTGAAGAGGCAACCACTCTTCAAACCGAATTAGAAAAAGAAATAGATAGTAGAAGGGGAACAGTGCTGGCGGTTTGTATTGGAGATAGTCGGAAAATATCTAAGAGACCAGTCCCAAGTGCTGTTTTAATTAAAGATTTTGGACTAAAGGGAGATGTTCATGCTGGCATTGACCATAAACAGGTTAGTCTGTTAAGCTTGGCTAGTTTAGAAAAAAATAGAAAAAGAGGATATGAACTTCATTACGGTGATCTTTATGAAAACATAGATTTTCAAGGTATAGATGATTTGTATCAGTATCCATTAGGTACACTAATAAAGATTGGAAAAGAAGTCATTCTTAGTATTACCCAGATCGGAAAAGATCATGATGTGGATATTATGGTTCGTGATCAGAAAGTTCGGTCTATTATGCCGGAGGAAGGCATCTTTACCCGTGTAGTTGAGGGAGGCACTGTTCAACTCGGAGATACCATT
The DNA here is from genome assembly GCA_964428905.1 of uncultured Atribacterota bacterium. Taxonomy (GTDB): domain Bacteria; phylum Atribacterota; class Phoenicimicrobiia; order Phoenicimicrobiales; family Stramentimicrobiaceae; genus CAYSAA01. Next base: position 6,035 of record CAYSAA010000192.1, on the reverse strand, counting down.
GAGGTGATATCATAATATGATCAATGTTGCTATTATTACAGTAAGTGACAAAGGCGCCCGGGGTCAAAGGGAGGACCTTAGTGGTGAAACAATTAAGCATATTCTGGAAAAAATAGAGGCACAGGTATCCTGGTATAAAATTGTTCCCGATGAGCTTGATGTAATTCAATCTGCCATTATTGAGGCAGTTGATAGGTTGAATATTGATCTGGTTCTGACCACAGGTGGAACAGGATTAGCAGTTCGGGATGTAACACCTGAGGCAACTAAAGGAGTTATCGAGAAGATAGTGCCCGGTATCTGTGAGGTCATTCGCATGGAAAGTTTTAAAAAGACTCCACAGGCAATTTTATCTCGCGCCATAGCAGGCATTCGAAAAAAAAGCCTTATTATTAATCTTCCCGGAAGCCCTAGGGCTGTTCGAGAATCCCTGGCTATTATCTTAGAAACACTCCCTCACGGTATTGCTGTATTGAAAGGTGAAGCCTTCGATTGTGGTAAAGAGTGATTTTTATTGCAAATTCTTTAGAATCTATTATAATAAACCTATTATTTATTAAATGATTAAGAAATGTATCAGAAAAGGTGCAAAATGTTCACCTCTTTTTTACTTAGAGCAGTAATTATTTCCCTATCCGGAGTCATGGCTCCGGGCCCTATTACTGCAGTGACGGTAAGTAAAGGAACCGAACACCCGTATTCAGGAGCAATGATTGCCATTGGGCATGGTATTGTTGAATTTCCGCTCATGATATTGATTATGGTTGGTTTTGGCCAGTTTTTGGAGGTTACCTGGGTTAAGGTGACAATAGGAGTTTTAGGAGGGCTTTTATTGTTTAAAATGGGGATAGGATTGCTAAAAAATATAAATGATGTCCATATTGGACAATCCCATCAACAGTATAGTGCCCTGCAGGCTGGTATGGTATTAAGTATTGCCAATCCCTATTTTTTAGTCTGGTGGGCAACCATTGGTGCCATACTTATTACAGGTGCCTATCAATTTGGTTTATGGGGATTGGTTGCGTTTGCCCTGGTTCACTGGAGCTGCGATTTTTTTTGGTTGTCTTTTCTTTCTTCCTTATCCTTTAAGGGTGGTCAGTTTTTTGGCAAGAGATTACAGCAGGTTCTTTTTGCGGTCTGTGGTGTATTTCTTTTGCTCTTTAGCGGGAAATTTATTTATGATGCCATGGCAATTGTTTTTTGATAGTTTTTATTTCTATCATAGAAACTACTTTACATTATATCAGTGCTGGTAATATCTCTTGAAACTGACCCAAAGTACCTGTGTAATCCGGATGAACTCTGTTATTTTTAAATCCAAATCCAAACCTTATTTTTTCACTGATAGCCCTCAATTGGTTCTTAAATTTCATACTGTCCGTTGCTAAAAAAGTTTTCATTCCCAACTTTCCTACTACCATATCATTAACAGGGTCATCTCCAACCATCAGGCAATCTTCAGGTTTTTCATTGATTTTATGGCATATTTCCTGGTAATATTCCAAACGTGGTTTACAGAAATGCATATTTTCCAGATGGGTAATCAGCTGAACTTGTTTTTTATCCAGTCCAGCCCAGGACATTCTTTTCTCCATGGCAATACGAGGCCAGAAAGGGTTGGAGGCAATGACGATTTTAATATCTTTTTTCGAAAGAATGGAAAAAATTTCCGAGACACCTTTATTGACATTGACCAGGGATTTAAGTTGGTCAAATTCATTTTCATAGAATTTGATAAAACGGTGCCAGATTTCTTCGGTCTGATTCTCAAGTCCCCTGGTAAAGGTTCGAAAAAAAACATCCTTATTGGTTAACTCTCCATTATTATGCATAACTGCTTTTGTGGCACTTAAAACCAATCGCCAGAGCATATGGGGTGAGACAATGTCTGCCATGATGGGAGAGACTTTTTTAATATAGGCTTTAAAGAATTTTACTTCATCAAAAAGAATCAAGGTATTATCAAGATCAAACAGGATTGTTTTTGTCATTTTTTATTTCTCCCTATAAAATATTATTATAAACAGTTTTTGGAAATTTTACCAGAAAAAGTCCATCAGCGGATTTGCACTGGGCTTGAATGGCCGTACTATGGCCGTAATGCCTTATAAATAGATTAACCTGATTCTGTTGGCTGAAGAAAATGATCTATCTCCCGAAAAAATCAGCAGTTTAACCAATATCGACCTAAAGAAAGTAAATATATCCTTGATTTAGTCAAGTATTCTAAGTCCATGAGAGAGTCATATTTATCTGGTTTTTGATGATGTCATTTTCTATTTTTATGGTTTTGTTTTATAATAATGAATAATCTATTTTCAAAAACAGGTTGACTTAATTTTTTTACAAAGATAGAAAAATTCAATAGAGGAGGTTTTTAAAATGAAATTGAGCAGTCTTGAATTTGAACATGAAGGGTATATCCCCAAGAAATTTACCTGTGATGGGGAGGATGTCAGCCCCGCTTTAATCATTGAGGATATTCCTGAAGAGGCAAAGAGATTAGCGCTTATTGTGGATGACCCGGATGCTCCGGTGGGAACCTGGGTTCACTGGATTGTTTTTAATATCCATGTGACAGATGTGATAGAAGAGGGTGAAGTTCCCGGGACGCAAGGGATCAATGATTTCCGAAAGTTGGATTATGGAGGTCCCTGTCCACCTTCCGGCACCCACCGTTATTTCTTTAAACTCTATGCCTTGGATACCAAGCTTGTTTTAGAGGAAGGAGTTCACAAAAAAGACCTTCTAAAAGATATGGAAGGGCATATTTTGGAAGAGGCAGAGTTAATCGGTCTTTATCAGCGGAAGTGAATTGATGAAATTATGCTTCTTCTTTTCTGAGATAAACCACCTGTCGATTGAAGGGAATTTCAACACCTTGAGCATCGAAATGATTTTTAATGAGCCGTTTCAGTTCTCTTTCAGCTCCCCAATGCATCATTGGTTTAACTTTAGCTATAAGGCGAATTGTAATACCCGATGCGCCTAATGCAAGTACTCCCTGAACGGCGGGTGGTTCTAATAAAATATCCTTATTTTTTTCGGCCCATTTTTGCCTAATGATTTCCAGTTCTTTCATGCCTTTTTCAATATCCTGTTCATAGGCTAGGTCAACTTCAATCATCGCTCTAGTCCATTCCTTATTATAATTTCCAAAATTGGCAATCTGTCCATTAGGAATGGTCCAGATTTCACCGGAGAATTTACGAAGTTGAATATGTCTTAAATTCATAGATTCAACCGTACCGGTATGAGAATCGACAATAATCACATCTCCCACTGAGATAGTTCCATCCAGGAGAATAAAAATACCTGAAATAAAATCCTTGACAATGGCCTGAGCGCCAAAACCGATGGCCAGGCCAAGCACACCAGCGCTGGCGATGATTGCCGAGGTATCAATCCCCATCTTTCGAAGGACAATGGTAACGGCAATAAAATAGATTAAAAATGAAAATATTGAATTGAAAAAGGGGATAAGTGTTTCGGCACGGGATAACTTCTTGCGGTATTCGGCTATCCCTTTTCGTGGTAACAGAATCTTTTTTATTACATTTTTCCCTATCTTCAGGATGATTCGGGTGACAATCCAAACAGCAATAATCGTACTAATTACCGAAAGCAGTGTTTGCAACCGTTCGGGACTGAGTAATTGCTCCCCAAGCCGCTGGAAGTCGAGCATGTCTGCTCCATTTTGATTCCTCCTCAATTTGTATTGCATTCTTATCTTTTTTTCTTGTTTTATTTTTATTATTTTATCAAATGAGGAGAGTTTATCAAGTTTTACGAATTAATTGTGATTTCTTAATGATTAAAATGCAAAAAGATAGTAAAATATAGTAAGAGAGTTTTGATTCATTAGTAAAAATTTCGAATTTATGAATGTAGGAGAAAATAGTATGGAAGGCTGGATTCTGTATCGATTGAGACAAAATGAAATCTCTTACGATAAGTACGAGATGAATCGCTTTCTGGAGGTTGCTGAGCAAAGAGAAATCAATCTGAAAATATTATGCCCGGAACAGTTCGATTTATTGGTCAATCGTGAAGATAACAAGAGTGTTATTATTGACAATCGCACTACAAAATTACCTCAATTTTTGTTACCCCGGCAGGGAGCCAATACACCTTATTTTTCACTGGCAGTGATTCGGCATCTGGAAAGATTAGGTGTCCATACCTATAACTCATCACAGAGTATCGAAATAGTCAAAGATAAATTGTATACACAACAGATACTGGCTGCCGAAAACTTCCCGGTTCCCCGGACCATGTTAGCACGTTATCCCTTAAATATCCAATTGATTGAGGATACCATCGGGTTTCCCATCGTAGTTAAGACGATTTCAGGTACCCAGGGAAGCGGGGTCTTTTTATGTGAAACGAAGGATCACTTGGAAGACCTGATGCAATTGATAGATACTGCCAAAACCCAGGCAAATTTTATTATTCAGGAGTTTATTAAAACTAGTAAGGGAAGAGACCTGAGGGTATTTATTGTCGGAAGCAGGGTCATTGCCTGTATGGAGAGAATTTCCAGTGATGGTAGTTTTAAGGCGAATTATTCCCGGGGTGGTGAAGTAAGGTCATTTCCGGTAAACCCTGAGATTGAGTGGCTGGCCACCGAGAGTGCCAGGGTATTAAATCTGGACATCGCCGGGATTGATTTATTATTTGACGGAGAAAATTTCAAGGTTTGTGAGGCGAATTCTTCGCCAGGATTCAAAGGTATTGAAAGTTGCTGTGATGTCAGTATCCCTGATGCCATCTTCGATTTTATCAAGATTAGGTTAGGATTATATCTATCCTGATGATAATAGCGAGTTTTGATACCAAGCTAAATTTCCGGATAAGCAAATAAGATAAGAGAGGTACTTTGAGCTAAACAGGATATAAATATGTAATAACTTGAATAATCAAAAATCGAAAAAGTGATATTTGTAAAAGAAAAGGAGAGTTTCAAATGTACAAGAACAGACTTAGACAACTAATTGCTGATAATAAACCCAGTATTGGAGTAAGGGTATTGACTCCCTGGCCAGGAATGATTGAGGTCATTGCCAATACCAATACCATTGATTATATTGAATTTGTAGGTGAGTATTCCCCATGGGACCTGCATGATCTGGAAAATATTGCAAGGGCAGCAGAACTTCATCAGATTTCCAGCATGTTTAAAGTAGACCAGGAACCGAACGTTTTTTTAGCCCAGAGAGCTTTGGGCTCCGGTATACAAAATATTCTGTTTACGGATATCCGAAGCCTGGAAGATGCTAAAAAATGTGTCCGCATTGTTCGACCGGAAATTCCTGAGATTGGCGGTATCAATGGGTGTCATATGCGAAGAAATGTCGGCTATGTACTGGATGGTGGAAGTCAAGAGTATATACAAGCAATGAAGGACGCCGTGATTGCCATTATGGTAGAAAAGAAAGGATGCATAGAAAACTTGGAAGAGATATTATCCTTAGAAGATATTGATATGGTTCAGTTTGGTCCCTGTGACTATTCTTTAAGTATTGGTTATCCGGGGCAGAAAAACCATCCTGAGGTGAAAAAAGCAGAACTAAAAACCATTGAGATGGCTATAAAAAAGGGTAAAAGGCCAAGAGTAGAAATTGGTCTGATTAATTACAACCGGGAAGAGATGAAAAAGTATATTGAAATGGGTGTGCAGGATTTTCATCTGCCCAGTGATGTTATTATCATGCATCAATGGGTGAAACAGAATGCTGAATTACTTCGTGGATTATTTCAATAACTTAAGAAGAATCTCCGAGTCAGAAAACCTAAAGCAGTATTCTAAGGTTTTTTGACCGATAGGGAATAAGAGGAAACCATTATTCCTCCCATATTTGGACAGGAGATACGGAAATAAAACAATAAGGATGATAAACTGCCTGAAGTTATGTTCATGCCTGTCAAAAAAGGTTGTCGGGCAGGCAAAATACCGACTCCCATTGAGCCGGATGTTGAAGGGTATTATAGATTGAGGAGATGGAGTGCGATGGGAAACCAACTCCCGAAAC
>CAYSAA010000191.1:0-33418 GCA_964428905.1 uncultured Atribacterota bacterium | reverse complement strand
GTTTATCAGAAGATCGTTGAAGGAGAAAGAAAAAGAATACAGATATTCAGAGGTATTCTGATAGCCCGGAAACATGGAGGAAGCAGAGAGACAATCACCGTTAGAAAGCTTACTAAAGGTATTGGAGTGGAAAAAATATTTCCTCTCAATTCTCCAAATATTGAAAAGGTTAAACTTATTAAAAGGGGATCTGCCAGAAAAGCCAAATTATACTATCTCAGAAATAGGGTAGGCCAAAAAGGGCTGATGACCTAAATTTTAGATTAAGTATATAAAATTGAACAAAAAATTGTTTTCTCTGAAAATGTTTTCATTAAGAAAAAGAATTTCTTTCTTGTATCAAGAAAGAAAAAGAATCGAAGTCCTAAAACATTTTGAAAAAAAATTATCTATTGCTGGTTTTCAAAATATTGCCGGAATTGATGAAGTTGGACGGGGGGCTTTAGCGGGGCCGGTTGTTGCGGCAGCTGTGATATTGCAAGGGATTGATTCTTTTTTTGTTGCTCATCTTAAAGATTCAAAGAAAATAAACAAGGCAAAAAGAGAGTATCTTTTTGACATTATTAAAGAGAAATCTTTTGATCTAGGAATTGGTGTCGTTAGCTCTGATATTATAGATAGAATCAATATAGCTCAGGCTACCTTCCTGGCAATGAAAAGGGCAATAATGAATTTACAGCACTTTCCTGATTACATTTTGGTAGATGCCTTTGAGATTCCTTATATTCATATACAACAAGATCATTTTATTAAAGGTGAAGATATAAGTGTCTCTATTGCTGCTGCTTCGATAGTTGCCAAAGTATACCGGGATCAACTAATGAGCAATTTTCATGAAAAATACCCTTTTTATCAATTTAACCATAATGTAGGTTATGGAACAAGAGATCACATGATGGCGATTCAAAAATTTGGCATCTGTCCTTTACACCGAAAAACATTTAAGGGTGTATTAGAAGTTCCCAACAAAAAACAGGAATATGCCACTAGATCGCTATATCAGTAATTTTCCAATCGTAAAGATATTATACGGCACAGGATTGGCTTTAGGTAAAAACAGATGGAAACATTATTTGAGAACCTGATTAATAAATAGACTAAAGCTATCAAATATGAATTACTAAAGAATAAAATGATATTACCTAATTATCAAAGCTCTACTGGCATATGTCATTTGCATTATGGTTGGTTTATCAATGAATAATACCGGACAAATTGGGGAGGAACTAGCCATTCAATATCTGACTAAAAAAGGTTATTATATTTTAGATCAGAATTTTAAAGTTCCTTTTGGTGAAATTGATATCATCACTGAAAAGAATAATTGTATCTGTTTTGTAGAAGTAAAATGTAGAAAATCAAAGAAATACGGCCTTCCAGAAGAGGCAATAACATCCTATAAGAAGAAAAAAATAATTAGAGTTGCTCAATTTTATATAAAAAAGAAACATGTTAAGAACAGGATAATTCGTTTTGATGTTGTTTCGATTCAGTTTGACCAACATCAATTAAAAGCAATTAGACATATAACTAATGCCTTTATTCAATAAGCAAAATAATGATTGTAGGTGTTCTTTTGATTGCAAAACTACGTAGCACTGCCCTTTATGGTGTAGAAGCTTTTATTGTCGAAGTTGAAGTCGATGTTTCGTATGGATTACCATCTTTTAACATTGTCGGGCTACCTGATACTGCTGTACAAGAATCAAAAGAAAGGGTAAGGTCAGCTATAAAAAATGTTGAATACCAGTTCCCCATGCAAAGGATTACTGTTAATTTAGCACCGGCTGATGTTAAAAAGGAAGGTCCAGCATTAGATTTACCCATTGCCATTGGGATACTCATTGCCAATGAACAAATGAAAGCTATTTCCTATAAGAAATTTATTATCATTGGGGAACTCTCGTTAAATGGGCAGATAAGACCTGTTAATGGTGCATTATCCATAGCCTTGATGGCCAGAAAAAAGGGGATTAAGAATATTATTGTACCTAAAGAAAATGCTCGTGAAGCCGGAATTGTAGATGGGATAAATATCTACCCAATTTCTAATTTGAGAGAAGTAGTAAAATATTTTAATAAGGATATTGATATTTTGCCAATTAATCTTGATAAAAATGAGCTTATGAAGAATAGTGGTAATTATCAAATAGATTTTTCTGATGTAAAAGGTCAATATCATGCCAAAAGAGCGTTGGAAGTAGCTGCTGCTGGAAGCCATAACGTGATTATGGTTGGACCTCCTGGCTCTGGGAAAACAATGTTGGCTCAGCGTATACCAACGATTTTACCTTCTTTAACTCTTGAGGAATCCATACAGATTACAAGATTGTATAGTGTCTCTAATTTATCTAATAGTGATTGCCCGATTATAACCACCAGACCGTTTCGTTCACCCCATCATACCATTAGTAATATAGGATTAATTGGGGGTGGACGAATACCAAAACCTGGTGAGATTAGCCTGGCACATAATGGTGTATTATTTTTAGACGAACTACCTGAATTTAATCGGTCTGCTCTAGAATCACTACGACAACCTCTGGAAAACGGAAAAGTCACAATTTCCAGAACTTTGAGGTCAGTCACTTATTTATGTCATTTTATGTTAATTGCAGCTGCAAACCCATGTCCATGTGGCTATTTTGGTGACCCGGTAAAACAATGTACCTGTACGGCTCAACAGATTCGTAAATACCGTTCCCGGATTTCCGGTCCTTTATTAGATAGAATTGATATACAGATTGAGGTACCAAGATTGGACTACAGGGAATTGTCCAAAAGAAATGGTCAGGAGGATACTTCCCGTACAATCAGAGATAGGATTGAAAAAGCAAGGAAGATGCAGTTAATACGTTTTAGAGGCCGGCCAATATTTAGCAATTCCCAGATGAGCCGCAAAGATATTGATAAATATTGTAAGTTATCTGAAAAGGGGTTGACATTATTAAATCAGGCCATGGAAAAATTAAAATTAAGTGCTCGAGCCTATGATAAAATATTAAAATTATCCAGGACAATTGCAGATCTCGGTCTGATAGGGGAAATTCAAACTTCTCATGTTGCCGAGGCTATACAATACCGTAGCATGGACAGGGAAGAATTAATCTAAAAAATATATCTTAATACGGAAGGATACCAAGATGATAAAAAACAAGTTAGCTCCATCAATATTGAATGCAGATTTTTCCTGTTTAAAAGAAGTCCTTCTTATGTTGGAAAAAAATAAGGTTGACCTGCTGCACCTTGATATTATGGATGGAAATTTTGTTCCCAATATTAGTTTTGGTCCCATGATAGTTGAAACAATCAGTAAAATTACTTGTCTTCCCTTGAGTGTTCATTTAATGATAGAAAATCCAGAAAAGTACATTAGTGTTTTCTCCCAGGCTATGGACAAAAACGATTGCCTTGTGGTACATGTTGAGGCATGTAAGCATTTAGACAATACACTACAGCTTATTCTCGATTTGGGCTTAAAGGCAGGAGTAGCCCTGAACCCTTCTTCGCCGTTGGAATTAATAAAATATGTGCTGGATAAGCTTGATACCATTCTGATAATGACGGTAAATCCTGGTTTTGGTGGGCAAAAATTTATACCCGCAATGATGCCAAAAATTACATTAGCCAGAGAAATGGTTATTAAAACTAAAAAAGATATTAATATTCAGGTTGATGGCGGAATTAATCTTGAAAATGTTTCTCGTGTAAACCAGGCCGGTGCCAATATATTGGTGGTCGGATCTGAAATATTTAAGGCTCAGCATCCTGATAAAAGAATAAAGAGTTTTCAAGAAAAATTACTATCGTGCTATTAGCTCATATTTCTACCTAAGATAAAACAGAGCTATCTTCTGCATCTCTCCTATGCACTTCATCGCTGAATTGAAATAACAGGAATGTTTGATGAGTAAAAAGGTTTCTAAGCAGAGGAAGCTTTTTAAATCATCGGTATATTTAATAACTTAAAAAGATTATTGCCTTGGGATGATAAGCTATCATTTATCATTGACAGAATATGAAGAAGAATATGAAAACAAAAATTGCAATTATTGGAAAAACAAATACCGGAAAATCTACTTTATTTAATCGACTTATTGGATTCAGGAAAGCTATTGTTTTAAAAGAAGCAGGGATTACGCGTGACAGAAATCATGCTGACTTCTCCTGGCAAGGCAGAAGTTTTACCTTAATTGATACAGGTGGAATTGATTATGATGAAAAGCATCAATTTATCCAGGGAAAGATACTCGAGCAGTCAAAAAAAGCTATTCTCGAATCTCATATCATCATATATTTACTTGATGTTATGACAGGAATACAACAGGAAGATATCGATTTTGCCAGATTTATCAAGAAAATGAATAAAAAAACAATTCTGGTTGTAAATAAGAATGATATCAAAGACCAGAACTATTTTTTAAGTGATTTTTTTCGCTTAGGCTTAGGTGAACCTTGTATTATTTCTGCTGAACAGGGGACAAATATCGGTGAATTATTAGCTAAAATTTCGAAATTGGATCTTGAGGGAAAATATAACAATGAAAATAAAGCAAAAGAATGTATAATCAAAGTTGCGATCATTGGAAAGCCAAATGTTGGTAAATCTAGCATATTAAATACATTATTGAATGAAGAAAGAATCGTTGTTGATGATTATCCGGGAACTACTCGTGATGCAATTGAAGCTTCCCTAATTTTCAACGAATACAGGTTGGATTTTATTGATACTGCAGGACTTCGAAGAAAAAGAAGTGTCAAGGATAAAATTGAATATTATGGCAATTTACGAACACTTGATTCCATAAAAAAAGCCGATGTAGTTCTGCTCGTTTTAGATGCCAGTCATTACACTAGTATGCAGGATAAACGCCTGGCTAAAACAGTAATGGAAGAAAAGAAAGCCTGTGTTGTTTTATTAAACAAATATGATATTGTGCTCCAACAAAAAGAGGTTGATAGGGATACCTTATTAACAATGAGTAGATATGAATTGAGATTTCTTAGAGATACGCCGACATTTACCACAATAGCAGTGGGTCCCAAAAAAAATATTTCTAAAATACTAAACACAATTGTGGAATTGTTTCAGCAATACAACAAAAAAATATCTACATCAGAATTAAATAGATTTTTGCAAAAAATCGTAAATCAAAATCTACCTAAAATTGTGAATGGAAGAAGACTGCATTACTTCTATATTACACAAATTGGGACAAAATCACCGACTTTTAAAGTATTTGTAAACAATCATGATCTCTTATATAATTCTTACCAAAGATACCTAGAAAATAAATTTATACAATATTTTGGATTTAAAGGTATTCCTATTGTCTTTCATTATCAGGACAGAAAAATAAAAAAATGATTGGATAATTATAAAATGATGTTATATATTCTTTTAATAGTCTTAAGTTATGTAATAGGATCGATTCCATTTGGTTACCTGGTAGGGAAATACTGTAAAGGTATTGATATCCGGGAATACGGCAGTGGCAATATCGGTGCTTCCAATTCACTGCGAGTTATGGGGACTAAGTATGCCTTAATGGTCTTGGTAGGAGATTGCCTAAAAGGACTTTTTGCTATCTTGTTTGGAAGGTGGGCCATAACAGTAAATATAGAGTTTTATCTGTTACTGGGGATTTTTGCGATTATTGGTCATAACTGGTCTGTTTTTCTAAAGTTTAAAGGTGGAAAAGGAATTGCTACAACATTCGGGGTTGTCCTGGCGTTCTATCCATATATCGCAATTATTGCAGCTGTAATATGGGGAATCATTGTATTTACCACAAAGTTTGCTGCCTTGGGTTCAATTGTTTCAGTATTTTCCATTTTTTTACTGGCATTTTTATTTAAAACACCTTTGGAATTCAAAATATTTACTATAATTATCATTTTATTTGCAATTATAAGGCATCGAAATAATATTAGTCGACTATTACATAAAAAAGAAAATAAGATTATCACTGAAAAATAATAACAAGTAAACCACAAATTACAAATATTTTTAATTTACAGGAAAAATACCATATATGAAAGAATGTTTAATTATCGTAGAATCTCCGACCAAGGAAAGAGTGCTTAAAGAGATGTTGGGAGAAGGTTTTCAAATTACATCGAGCAAAGGACATATCAAAGATCTCCCTAAATCTAGATTGGGAATTGATACAGAAAATCATTTTAAACCTACCTGGATTGTTATTCCTGGCAAACGCCAAATGGTTAAAAAACTAAAAAACCTTGCTTTGGGAAAAGAAAAAATATTCCTGGCAACCGATCCGGACAGAGAAGGAGAAGCCATATCTTGGCATGTTGCCAGGGAGCTAAACCTGGAAGAACAAGAATGTCGGATTGTCTTTAATGAAATTACAAAAAATGTTGTTCGTTATGCAGTTGATCACCCCAGAAAGCTTAGCATGAATGTAGTTGACTCACAAATAGCACGTAGACTGCTTGATCGTCTGGTTGGTTATAAAGTAAGCCCTTTATGTTATAAATATGTTCATGGCAAAAGCGCTGGGAGGGTTCAATCAGTTGCAGTACACTTGATTGTCAAAAGAGAGAGGGAAATCCAGGCATTTCAATCTGAAGAATATTGGAAAATAAGTGTTTTCTTGTTAAAGGAAAATGATAGACATGAAAATTCATTTGAGGCATCGCTGGTATCTAAAGATGGTGAAAAAATTCAAATTAAAAACCAGGAACAGGCTGAAAACTTATGCCAAGAAATCAAAGGTTGTCAATTTATCGTTTCTGAATTTTCTAGTAAAAAAGAATATAAACATGGGCCATTTCCCTTCAAGACCAGTACATTACAACAGGTGGCTTATAACAAATTAAATTTTTCAGTTAAACGAACAATGCGAGTTGCCCAGCAATTGTATGAAGGTATTCCTATAACTGGACGTGGAATTTTGGGTTTAATTACTTATATGAGAACTGATTCTACTCGTCTATCTGATGAAGCAAAAATAATAGCGAGAGAGTATATCAAAAAGATTTTCGGAAATGATTATGTCTCTTCTGGCAAGGGAATTAGCCGCAAAAAAAATAAAGGAAATTCAAAAGTACAAGATGCACATGAGGCCATTAGACCAACTTCGATAAATCTTGATCCTGATGTTATTAAAGGAGATTTAACTTCAGATCAATATAAGCTGTATCAGCTGATCTGGAAATATTTTATTGCCAGCCAGATGAAGTCTGCCCTGTTGGAAAGAAGTAATATAAAAATTAAGGCCAAGAAATATATTTTCGAGTTAAACGGTGCCAAAATAGTATTTCCTGGATATTTGAAGGTTTTTGGCGAGAGTGATATTGAAAAAAATGTCATACCAAAGTTAAAAGAAGGAGAAGAACTCTTATTATTAAAAATTAATCCTAAGCAATCATTTACAAAACCCCCTGCCAGATACAATGAGGCAAGCTTGGTAAAAATTTTAGAAAAAGAGGGTATCGGAAGGCCTAGTACCTATTCAGTTATTATTGACAAAATACAGAGTAGGGGTTATGTAGAAAAAGAGAATAAAAAATTAATTCCCACCAAATTGGGGACTACGGTAGACCAATTCTTAATAGAATACTTCTCTAATATTATTAATGTTAAATTTACTTCAAATATGGAAAGCAAACTTGATAAAATAGAATCCGGGGAGCAGCACTGGCAGACAATATTGAATACTTTTTACCAGTCATTATTACAGGATATTGAAAGGTTAATTCAAAAACCACCAAAAAAATTAGTACAACAAAGCAGGGAACTAACAGAAGAAAAATGTTCTATATGTGGAAGCCCAATGGAAATCAAGAACGGCCCTTATGGTAAATATTTAGCCTGTTCCAAATTTCCCACCAAGCATCCTACCAAACCATATATGGTCAAAATAGGAGTACCATGTCCAATGGAAGGTTGCAATGGTGAGATTATTAAACGAAAAAGTAAAAAAGGCAAGACATTCTACGGATGTAGCCGTTATCCAGATTGCAAATTTTATTCAATTCATATCCCTGTCGACAAGAAATGCCCAAAGTGTGGCTCAATTATGGTAAAAATAAGCAATAAAAGAAAAGGTAATTTTTATCAATGTAGCTCCAAAGAATGTAATTATCGTGAAAAGGTAGAAAAAGATGAATAAAATGTTAATAACTGCAGAAAACCTGAAACAATATGAGTGTAATCTAAGGGAAAAAAAGAATCTTTCACCAAACACGATTAGAGCATATATCAAAGATCTAATGGCTTTGGAGCAATATATCAAGAAAGATAATAAATCATACTCTTCCTCTTCCATCCAGATTGATTGTCATCTACTGAGAAAATATGTTACTTATTTAAAAAAAGAAAAATATAATGAGAGAACAATTGCAAGAAAAATCTCATCCTTGAGGGTATTTTTGAACTATTTAATCCAACAAGGATTGCTTGACCATAATGTAGCCCAATATATTAAAATACCAAAAATCAAAAAAAAATTACCGGATTTTTTATTTTATGAAGAAGTAATTAAATTAATTGATGCTTCAAAAACAGATAAAAATGCTGCAGCAAGAGATAAAGCCATCTTAGAGTTATTATATGGAACAGGAATGCGGGTAACAGAACTATCTGAATTAGATATCGATGACATTAAGTCTGATGACGATGATATAATCAAGGTTTTGGGGAAGGGTTCTAAAGAAAGAATATTACCACTAAGTAAACCAGTCAAAATAGCCCTGGATAATTATATGAATCTTCGGGAAAGAGTACCGTGGGAGAAGTATCGTCAATCATTTACAAGCAAGGCTTTGTTCATTAACTGTTTTGGGAAAAGACTTTCTTCCAGAAGTATTAGAAGAATAATTAATGAATGCATGCATTTGGCATGTCTAAACAAAAAAATAAGCCCTCATATCTTCAGACATACCTTTGCGACTCACTTATTAGACGGTGGTGCTGATTTACGATCAGTACAGGAGTTACTGGGACATGAAAGCTTATCTACGACACAGATATATACACATGTAACAAAGGATAAATTAATAAAAAGCTATAAAAAATATATTCCTAGAAATTAGAAATTATTATATTCTATCAAAATGGATAGTTAACTTGATATAAATAATATATAATATAGGTTAGTTTTAGAATGCTGAAATTATCAAAATTAGATAAAATAAACCTTTTAAAAAGAGGATGGTAAGATTATGTATAAAGGAACGACAATTCTTGCAGTTAGAAGGAATAACGAAATAGCTATTGCCGGCGACGGTCAAATTACCATGGGAAACACCATTGCTAAAAATGAAGCTAAAAAAATAAGGAAATTTTATCATAACAAGGTTCTAACTGGATTTGCCGGTGGGGCTGCTGATGCCCTTACTTTATATGAAAGATTTGAGAATAAATTAGAGGAATTCCAGGGAAATTTAAAACGGGCATCAATTGAGCTTGCCAAAGACTGGAGAGCTGATAAGGTTTTAAGAAGGTTAGAAGCTTTGCTTATTGTTGCTGATTTACAAGATATGTTTACCATATCAGGAAATGGTGATATTATAGAACCTGACAAACCGATTGCAGCCATTGGCTCAGGCGGTCCGTATGCACTATCATCAGCCCAGGCTTTACTTGGATTTACTCAGTTATCCGCATCTGATATTGCACTGGAATCATTAAAAATTACCGCCTCGATTTGTATTTATACAAATGATCATATTACTGTTGAATCTCTTAGAGGGTAATAGGGAGGAAAAAATGTTGAAGGGTTTAATTCCTTCTGAAATTGTAGCAGAATTGGATAAATATATTGTTGGGCAGAAACAAGCCAAGGAAGCTGTTTCTATTGCCTTGAGAAATAGAATCAGAAGAAAAAAAATACCTAAAAATTTAATAGATGAAGTTACACCTAAAAATATTATTATGATAGGTCCTACTGGAGTGGGTAAAACTGAGATTGCTCGAAGATTGGCTAAGCTGGTAAAGGCACCTTTTATTAAGGTGGAAGCTACTAAATTTACTGAAGTAGGTTATGTTGGCAAAGATGTAGACTCTATGATCAGAGATTTAGTGCAAGTAGCTGTTCAGCTTATTCGTAGAGAAAAAATTGAATATGTTCGGGAAAAAGCCAAAGAAAGAGTAGAAGAAAGAATACTTAATGCTCTTTTCCCCACTGTTCGTAAGGAAGATATGCAGCAATTAGAAGATGTGAAATACAGCGAACAAAAATTCGATATTGTCACAAACCAGGAAAATACTTCCAGGATTCGTAGTGATTCTACTAATCGAGCCCAACAAAGTGATAGATTTAAAAAAACAAAAGAAAAATTGAGAGACAGACTCAGAAATGGCCAATTTGAAGATAAGGTAATTGATATTGAAATTGAAGAGCAAAGTCAATCTTCAATGGAATTATTTTCTAATATGGGAATAGAGGGGATCGGTATCAACTTTAAAGATATAATGGATAGAATGCTACCCAGTAGAAAAAAAAGGCAAAAAATTAAAATATCAGAGGCGAGAAAAATTTTGCTGGATGATGAGATTGAAAGGATGCTGGATACTAATAAAATAGCTAAGGAAGCTATCAACAGAACTGAAGAATTGGGCATTGTGTTTATTGATGAGATAGATAAAATAGCGATGAAAGAAAAATCGTATGGACCTGATGTATCCAGAAGCGGTGTTCAAAGGGATATTCTGCCCATTATCGAGGGTTCTACTGTAATGACTAAATATGGAGCTGTCAAGACAGATCATATTCTTTTTATAGCTGCCGGAGCCTTTAACTCATCTAAACCATCAGATTTAATTCCTGAGTTACAGGGCAGATTTCCTTTACGAGTAGAATTGGATACTCTAAAACAGGAAGATTTAGAAAAAATTCTAATTGAGCCAGATGCCTCACTAATAAAACAATATAAAGCCCTTCTAAAAACAGAAGGCATTGAGTTGGAATTTAAGGGAGATGCAATAAAGGAATTAGCCAGTATAGCTGCCATGGTAAATGAGCAAAATGAGAATATTGGCGCTAGAAGGCTTTATACTGTGCTGGAAAAATTATTAGATCGCATATCATTCAATGCACCCAAAATCGGCAAAAAGAATATTATTATAACTAAAAAATATGTTAGGAACCGTTTGCAGAATATTATTGAGAAAGAAGATTTAAGTAAGTATATTTTATAAGAGACCTAACTATGATATATGTTACTTACATACATCGTTTGCCTGTAGTTGTTAGTTAAGTTTTAAAGCTGCACCATATTAGGTGACTATTTTTAATTTTTTGTGTACCTAAAAATTTGATTAAACGAACTAACTATGTTATAATTATTAGGTTTTTATCATTCTGTATTTTCGTATAGAAACGATAATTTATTTTAAATATTTTAAAAAGGAGAGTGGTCATTTGAGTGTTGTATCAATGAAACAATTATTAGAATCTGGTGTTCATTTCGGGCATCAAAAAAGGCGTTGGGACCCTAGAATGCGTTCATATATTTTTACTGAAAGGAATAATATTTATATTATTGATCTGCAACAAACAGTAAAATTGATTGATGATGCCTATAACTTTGTTCGTGATCTGGCAAGCAAAAATGGTAATATTTTATTTGTAGGAACAAAAAAGCAAGCACAGGAATCCATTAGTTCAGAAGCCGAAAAATGTGGTATGCCTTATGTCAATTATAGATGGCTTGGGGGAACATTAACGAATTTTAATACCATCAACAAGAGAGTGCAGCGTCTCTTCCAATTAGAGGAGATGGAGAAAGGTGAAGAATTAAAATATTTGCCCAAGAAAGAAGTAATTGTTTTAAAAAGAGAGAAAGAGAAGCTCGAAAGATTATTAACCGGCATTAAAAATATGGAAAAATTACCCGATGCTCTATTTATAATAGATCCCAAAAGAGAGAAAATTGCAGTTGCTGAAGCAAGAAAATTGTCTATACCTATCGTAGCAGTTGTTGACACTAACTGTAACCCGGAAGAAATTGACTATGTGATTCCCGGAAACGATGATGCAATAAGGGCAATTAAATTAATGACTTTTGTTATTGGAGATGCGGTTCTGGAAGGGAAGAAAGTGTCCTTAGAAGAAAATATTAAATTGGCTGTTTAAATTTATTTTTTGTTCCCGAATCATTTAGATACTAAAAGGAGCTAGATAGAAGATGATTATTAGTGCCAAACTAGTGAAAGAACTTAGAGATAAAACAGGTGCAGGTATGATGGATTGTAAAAAGGCCTTAATTCATACCGATGGAGATTTACAAAAAGCAGTTGATTATCTCCGTAAAAAAGGAATACAGGCAGCAACCTCTAAATTTGGCCGTAAAGCATCAAACGGTTTAATTACCTCTTATATACATTTAAATGGAACAGTTGGTGTATTATTAGAAATTAACTGTGAAACGGATTTTGTGGCAAAAACACCAGAATTTAATGAATTGGCTAAAAATATTACACTTCAAATAGCAGCTGCCAACCCAAAATATGTGAAACGTGAAGAGGTGCCGGACGAACTTATTAGAAAAGAAAAAGAGGTATATTGCAGCCAGGCGGAAAATTTAAACAAACCTCAGAAAGTCCTCGATAATATTGTTGAAGGCAAACTAAACAAATTTTTTGGGGAAATATGTTTATTAGAACAGGGATACATTCGTGATCCTGAAAAAACAGTTAACCATCTTGTTTTGGAAACAATAGCTAAATTGAAAGAAAACATTATAGTAAAAAGGTTTGTCAGGTTTCAATTAGGTGAGCAAACTAGCTCAATGGAATAAATATTGAGTGCTTAGTATGTAAAGTAGCTAATATATCATTACAAGAAAAATAAAAATGATAAAAAAGAAGCCTATATACAAAAGGATATTGTTAAAGCTGGGTGGTGAGTCTTTTGCCGGAAAGGGAAAGATTGGCATTGACGTTAATCGCATCAAATTTATTTCAGGAGAATTAGCTGAGATAAAGAAAATGGGAATACAGATTGCCATTGTTATTGGAGGCGGGAATATTTTCCGTGGAAGAGAGGCAAGTAAGAGGGGAATAGACCAAGTTTCTGCTGATTATATGGGAATGCTGGGAACTGTTATTAATGCGCTTGCTTTGCAAGACTCATTAGAAAAACTTAATATTGAAACAAGAGTTCAAACAGCTATTGAAATGAAAGCGATTGCAGAACCCTACATCAGAAGAAAAGCAATAAGACATTTAGAAAAAAATAGAATTATCATCTTGGCAGCCGGTACTGGTCATCCCTTTTTTACCACAGACACTGCTGCTGCTTTAAGGGCTATAGAATTAGAAACAGATGTAATTCTAAAAGCTACCAAGGTAGATGGAATCTACGAATCAGATCCTTTGCTAGATTTAAAGGCATTGAAGTTTAAAAAAATAAGCTTCCTGGATTTTCTAAATAAAAATTTAAAAGTTATGGATTCTACTTCAATATCATTGTGTATGGAAAATAAATTACCTATTATCGTATTTAATTTGAATTCACCTGGAAACATTAAAAAAGTTATTTTAGGTGAGACAATTGGAACGATTATAAAGGGGGATTAATATATGCTACCTGAAATACTAAAAGAAGCTGAACATAAAATGAAAAAAGCAATTCAAATCACTAAAGATGAATTATCTCATATCAGAACCGGAAGAGCATCAACTGCATTGGTTGAGAATGTTAAAGTAGAATATTATGGTGTTGCGACTCAATTAAAAGAGATTGCCAATATATCAGTGCCTGAGGCTGACTTGATTGTCATTCAGCCCTGGGATAAGAATTGTGTAAACGATGTTGAAAAGGCAATATGGAAAGCAGATCTGGGCTTAACACCAAACAATGACGGTACGGTCATTCGATTATCTATCCCTCCTTTGACAGAAGAAAGAAGAAAAGAGATGGTTAAAATAGTAAAAAAAGAGATAGAATCTGCCAAAGTTGCCATTAGAAATATTCGAAGAGAAATTAATGATAAAATAAAGAAATTGGAGAAAAATAGTGACATATCTGAAGATCAAAGCAAAGAAGCACAAAAGGAAGTGCAAGAACTAACAGATCGCTATATTAAAGAGATGGATGAAATTTATAAACTGAAAGAAGTAGAAATAATGAAGGTTTAAACAATAAGTAGGAATTAATAATACATCTAGGTCATATAGTTCTTCATATAATGGGAGGTAACATAGCTAATAAAATTGCTGAGAATTACCGTATGCGAATATATTAGAGGTATGACTAAGTGATATTATTAAAGAAATAATAGATTTTTGCGAAGATTCCCCCAATAATTTTATTTATTATAGTTTAATGAGTTGTTACCTTATAATAAAATGGGGGATTTTTTATAAGATAACAAAGGTTAAAAATATGTTAGAAAACAACAATTACAAAGAAAAAACCCATCAAAATTGTAGGGCAATACCCAATCATGTAGCTGTTATAATGGATGGTAATGGGAGGTGGGCAAGAAAACATAACTTGCCGCGCTATGCCGGTCATCGAGCCGGCCTGAAGGCAGTAAAAATAATTATTACCGAGTCAATTAAAGCTGGTGTTAACATATTAACACTTTATGCTTTTTCTACCGAAAATTGGAAAAGGTCTAAAAGGGAAATAACCTCACTTATGAATTTATTTCAAGAGGCTATTGAAAAAGAAAAAAAATCTCTCGTTGAAAACCAGATCAAGGTAAGATTTATGGGACATAGGAATTCTTTATCTGATTCCTTAAGATCAGCTATGGAGAAATTAGAAGAGGTAACTAAAAAAAATAAAGGTCTTCTTTTAAATATAGCAATTAACTATGGTGGCAGGTCCGAAATATGCCATGTGTTTCAAAAT
Organism: uncultured Atribacterota bacterium; assembly: GCA_964428905.1. GTDB lineage: Bacteria > Atribacterota > Phoenicimicrobiia > Phoenicimicrobiales > Stramentimicrobiaceae > CAYSAA01. The sequence continues at coordinate 18,587 of CAYSAA010000191.1, read as the reverse complement.
ATTTGCCATAAATTTGAGGTTGGAGAAATAAAGATTGCTGATATCAATGAAAAAATAATCACTCAACATCTTTTTACATCCAACATACCTGATCCTGATTTATTAATTCGCACAGGGGGAGAAAAAAGAATTAGCAATTTTCTTTTATGGCAGATTGCCTATACTGAATTGTGGTTTACAAAAACATTCTGGCCAGATTTTTCCAAAGAACATTTGTCAAAAGCTTTTGACGAATACGAAAAAAGGGTGAGAAAATTTGGTGGAGAAGTTTGAAAAAATAAAAGTTCGAGCGATAACCATTGCCGTTGGTATACCTATTGTGTTATTTATCATTCACCAGGGTGGCATACTTTTCAATTTAACGGTTGTCTTGTTGGCAATCATAGGTACCCTGGAATTATGGCACATTATTAAAACAAATTACCAACCATCTTTACTATTAGGCTTTGTTGCAAGTTTGTTCTTTTTACTGAAAAGTACTATACAAGAGTCTTTCTTTATTGCAGAAAGCTTACTTTTTACCTTTATCATTTTATCAATATTTATGGAACATTTTCTTTTAAAACGTAAAAATCTTATTGTAAATATATCAACGACGTTATTTATGGCAATATATATTGGACACTTTCTATCTTTTTTAATTAAAATTAGAGGCTTAGAAAATGGTAGTATGCTACTCATTTTTGCCTTATTTACAACCTGGATGAGTGATACAGCTGCTTATATTGTTGGTGTTTATTTTGGGAATAGACATATTTTCCCAACTATTAGTCCTAATAAAACATTAGAGGGTTCCATTGGTGGTATTTTGGGAGGAGCAACCTGTGGCATAGCCTTTTATTTTATACTACCTATAAACCCTATAGTATTATTTGCCCTGGGATTGTTGGCTGCGATTTGTGGTCAAACGGGAGATTTGTTCGAATCAATGATTAAAAGGAATTTTAATGTAAAAGATTCGGGTAAATTATTACCCGGGCATGGAGGAATATTGGATTGTATGGATAGTATTTTATTTTCTGTACCGATTATTTATCTTTGTTTTCTTTATCTTATTAAATAAAATAGTTTTACCATAAAGACAAAGATGAGCTAACTGAAATATTTTTTACCTGAAATCCTGAATTGAGGCTTCTTAAGTCACCTGCTATGCGGGTGCGATATTTACTTCTCAAAATAATAATGGAGAAAAGTAGTTATTATGAAAAAAGGTATCACAATATTGGGTTCAACTGGATCTGTAGGAAGACAAACTTTGGAAGTAATACAAAATGAACCGGAAAGTTTTGAGATTATTGCCTTATCTGCCTGGAAGAATATCGAACTACTAAAAGAACAAATAAATCATTTTAGACCCAGATATGTAGTGGTAAAAGATGACAAACTGGCTAAGGAATTAAGCAATAAATTAACAAATAAAACAGATTGTCGGATATTATATGGTGGTTTTGGCCTTAACAAAATATGTACAATTAGTGAAGTTGATATGGTAGTGATTGCAATTACTGGTATGGCAGCTTTGGAGCCAACGATTGAAGCCATTCACGCCAAAAAAGAGATTGGATTAGCCAATAAAGAAATTGTAGTTTCTGCCGGAGAAATATTAATAGAAGAAGCCAAAAAAAATAATGTAGAAATAATTCCCATTGATAGTGAACATAACGGCATTTTTCAATGTATTCAAACAAAATTTATTGATAATATCGAGAAGATAATTATTACGGCATCAGGTGGACCTTTTTATAATCTAAGAGAAAGTGCTCTTGATGCTGTTTCAGTTGAAGAAGCCCTCAATCATCCTAATTGGCAAATGGGGAATAAAGTATCGATTGATTCTGCTACTTTAATGAATAAAGGCCTGGAAGTCATTGAAGCTCATAGGCTTTTTAATATTCCTATTGATAAGATTGAAATATTAGTTCATCCCCAAAGTTATATTCATGCCTTAGTTCAATATAATGATGGTAGCATAATTGCACAATTAAGCGATCATGATATGCGTATACCGATTCACTTTACTTTGCATTATCCTAAAAGGATGCAAAACAATTTTCCCAGGATTAATTTAGCAAAGATAGGTCAATTAACATTCAAGAAGCTTGATTCAAAAAGATTTCCCAGCGTTAATCTCTGTTATGAGGCAATTAAACAGGGTGGAACTGTTCCGACCGTACTAAATGCAGCCAATGAAGTAGCTGTTAACGCATTTTTAAATCAGGGATTAAAATTTAAGGATATTATTAAAGTCGTAGCGATGGTAGTGAATAAGCATCAAAAAAAAATAAATCCAACTAGGGATGATATTATATATTATGATCGTGAAACAAGAAAGTTAGCAACAAAAATTTGTAATGAAACTAAAAATTAGTAGAAACAATAAAAAAATATTATTAAGAGGAGATAGCCTAAATTGGTGACACTATTGTCTTTTATTTTTGTTTTGGGGATTGCAATTTTGTTTCATGAGTTTGGACATTTCATAACAGCAAAATTATCAGGAATAAAAGTTTTTCGTTTTTCTATAGGTTTTGGACCAAAATTAGCAGGAATATTTTGGAAGGGAACGGAATATGTCTTATGTTTATTCCCCTTTGGTGGATATGTTAAGATGGCTGGAGAAAATGCACAAATAGAAAAAGAATTAGATAAAGATACATTATCGAATGAAATTGTGCCTGAAAACCAAAGGTTTGATAAAAAATCATTTTTTACCAGAATCTCAGTTATTATTAACGGGCCTCTTATGAATATCATTCTGGCAATAGTACTACTTGTAATTGTTTTTTTCTTTTCTGGGACAGCACAAATTTCCAATACCATTAGCAAAGTTGCTGAAGAAAGCCCAGCAGCTAAGGCTGGCATTTTAAGCGGGGATCGGATTATTGCCATTAATTCTATTACAATAGAGCAAGCAGAAGAAATATCAGAAATTATTAATGAAAATAAGAATAAAATCATTTCAATGCAGATCATGCGGGATGATAATATTTTCGAAACCAGTCTTGTTCCAGAATATAATGATGAATATGAAAGAGCAATAATAGGAATTACTCTGGAGGTTAACATAGAAAAACTGACATTTTTTCAGTCCATCAAGAAATCTATAGGGACAACTGGTGAGATAATCCGTTTGATAGGAAAAGGTTTTATAGAAATGTTTGCTGGGAATATGCCTGTAGAATTAGCCGGACCTTTAGGTATTGCTCAAATGGCTGGAGAAGCTGCGCAGGTCGGTTTCCTGAATTTGTTATTTTTTACTGCATTGATTAATATATTTCTGGGCATTATTAATCTTTTCCCTATACCTATCTTAGATGGCGGTCAAATTGTTTTGTTGGCCATTGAAAAAATAAGAGGGAAACCGCTTGAACCAAAATATATCAACTTTCTTTATATTATTGGCCTTACTTTAGTTATTATGATTTTCTTAATTGCAACTTATCAGGATATTACGAGAATCTTCATAAAATAATCAGGATTGAAAAATGATAGAATCCATTAGAAGAAGAAATACTATAACTGCAGAGATTGGCGAACTTAAAATTGGTGGGAATCATCCTATTTCTATACAATCAATGACTAATTGTGACGTTAGGAATACTCAATCTACGATTAATCAGATTAATCGTTTGGAAGAAGCAGGTTGTGATTTAGTTAGAATTGCTTTTCCTGATATAGAGTCTTGTCATCTAATCCCGATTATTAAACAACATACCCATATTCCCATCATGGCTGATATTCACTTTAATCATCTTATTGCTTTAGAAGCAATGAAATATAATATTGATGGAATAAGAATAAACCCCGGAAATATAAAAAAAGAATCACAGTTTAGCAAGGTGATAGAAGAGGCTCAAAAGAAAAATATCATGATACGTTTCGGGGTGAATGCTGGCTCACTTGATAAGAGTATTATGGAGAAATATGATGAACCAAATGTAAAAGCAATGCTTGAAGAGTCATATCGCTTAATAGCTTTTTTAGAAAATATCAGCTACCATAATATCGTCCTTTCTATTAAATCAAGCAACGTTGTTGACACCATCAAGGTTAATGAAATCATTGCTGATAGTTGTGATTATCCATTGCATATTGGTGTCACAGAAGCTGGCTTCGACCAGGCCGGAATCATAAAATCAGCAGTTGGAATTGGTATATTATTATACAAGGGAATTGGGGATACCATAAGAGTATCCTTGTCTGGTGACCCTGAAAAGGAAGTACATGCTGGACATAATATATTAAGTTCACTTGGAATCAAAAAAAGGGGAATTAATATTATTGCTTGTCCTACTTGCGGAAGATGCCAGGTTGATATTCATGGCATTGGGAAAAAAATTGAAGAAAGTTTGCATAACATAAAATATCCATTTACTGTAGCGATCATGGGCTGTGTTGTGAATGGTCCTGGTGAGGCAAAAATCGCTGATGTTGGAATTGCATTCAATAAAGAAGAAGGTATGCTATATAAGAAAGGACAATTAGTTGGACGCTACAATATAGATGAATCTGTACAACAATTAATTAGAGAAATCAGGTTAATGTCAGAAGAAATAAGCGATAAAAATATTTAAAGGAATATAAAATATAAAATGAATATATCCACTATCATTCCTGCTTATAATGAAGAAAGTACCATTGCGGATGTTATTAAAACAGTAAAAAGGGTTCCTGAGATAGATACGATTATTGTAGTGAGTGATGGGTCTACTGATAGAACAGTAGCAATTGCGCGTAGCTTAAAAGTACAAGTTTATGAAATAAAGAAAAATGTTGGCAAGGGAGGTGCGATTAAAAGGGGCTTCGAAAAAACTGATTCAGATATATTATTGTTTTTAGATGCAGACTTAATTGGATTAAAATGCGAGCACATATATGCTTTGATTAATCCCTTAAAAGAAAATATCGCTGACATGACTATCGGGATTTTTAGCAAGGGAAGATTATTGACTGATTTATCCCAGTTTATCACACCAAACCTTTCCGGACAGAGGGCAATAAAAAGGAAGATCATTAATATTATTCCAGATCTGGATCTATTAAAATTCGGAGTGGAAATTGCTATTAATAAAACTGTTAAAAAATATGACTATAAAGTCAGCAAGGTTAAGCTGCATAATGTAACACAAAGAATAAAAGAAGAGAAATTCGGGCTTGTTGAAGGTACCAAAAAAAGATTGCAAATGTATTTAGATATTATAAAACAATTAAAATCTGACTAATGCATCAACACTCAATCATCTTGTATTTATAAAAAATATTTTTCTTATCTTTGTAAGTTTGATTTTTAATATTTATAAAAGACAAAGCAAAAAATATTGAAAGTAATATTTTATCCATTATAATGAACATATGTTCATAACACATGATTATGCCTGGGATAACAATACTAAAATTTATAGGATTAAATTGACTAAAAATATAATTTATGGTAGATTTTAGAAGTATGTTAATTAGCATTATCAGAATCAGAGATTTAAGATCTTTTAGTATAGTAGCACAGGGGAATGGCTTAAAACTAAAAAATAATCAGATGGAAAAAAACATTTAAGAACCTACTAAATAAATGTACCAAAAATACCTGATGATGGTTAAATTAAAAACTCATTATTAACTTATAAGAATGTCAGGCCTGTAGACTACATTAAATTAATACAATTCGTACTTTTGGAGTAGATGATTATGTTAAAGAAAATCATTAAAGAATTAGAAGACACTGAGCATAAAGCTGAAAAAATGATAGAAGATGCCAAAAAAGAAGCACAAAAAATGTTTCAAGATGAAAAGAAGAGACAGGAAAAATCGACAAAGAATATAATAGATGAGTGGAACCAAAAGGGACAGGATATGGTAGAAGATAGAATAAAAAAGGCCCAGCAAAATGCCAGGGAAACGTATGAAAATAGCAAAAAAGAAAAAGAAAGAATAAGTAACGATTTAAAAAAGAAATATGATCAAGCGGTTGAATTGATTTTAAATCATCTGGTGAAATAAATGGCAATATCTCAAGTAAAAAAATTTCATATTTTTGCGCATTTATCGATAAAAGAACTTTTATTAAAGGAACTACAAAAGTTAGGCAGTACTGAAATTATACATATCGGTAAAAAAACAGCATTTCACGATTGGAAGAATATCGAGGAAGATACTGAAAGCGATGTTTTTATAGAATTAAATAAGGTTAAATTTTGTATTGATTTTCTTTCTCCTTATCGGGAAGAAGAAAAAGGTATACAGACATTATTTTCAACAAAAAAAACAAATGAATTTAATCAATTAGCTGAATTGTTCCGGCAATTAGATTATGACAAAATATATCAACAATGCAAAGAATTGGACAATGATCTTAATCATATTAAATTACAGGAAAATAGATTAAAAGCTATCAAGCAAGAGCTTCTGGACTGGAAAGAATTAGACCTTGACCTAAGTAGAATGAATAAAACAAAATATGTTAGATATCTTTTAGGTTCAATCGCTAAAAGTGATCTGGAAACTTTCATAAATGATGTAACCCGTCAGAGCAAAGCAAACTTTATCCAGCCAATTAAAGAGGATAAAAACAAATCAAAAATTGTTGTGATTGGTTTAGAAGAAAATATAGAGGAAATAAAGCGTATTGCACTGCAATATCATTTTGAAACTTATCAATATAATTATTCTTTTACTGGAACTCCTAAACAGATAATAGAAAAAATCTCAAAAGAATTAACAGAGATAACCGAAAGAAGAACAGAAATTGAGAAAAAGTTAAAAGAAATATATAAAAACAATCAAAATATTTATCCGATATACGACTTTTTATCAATTAACAAGGAGAAGGAAGATATTAAAAGATATCTGAAGAAAAGTGATAATACTTTTGTCATTAAAGGATGGATACAAAATAAAGATATTCCAAAACTAAAGAGTACCTTAAAAGATAATTTTAAGACTTTTGAGGTTCATTTTACTGAACCAGAAAAGGATGATCAGATACCAGTTGCATTAGAAAATAATAAGCTGGTAAAACCATTTGAAGTAATCACCGAACTTTATAGTCTTCCAAACTATCATGAAATTGACCCTACACCGATTCTTTCAATATTTTATTTTATCTTTTTCGGATTCTGTCTCTCTGATGTCGGATACGGAGCCGTGTTGGCTTTTCTAAGTTATTTAGCTATGACAAAATTAGCATTAGGGGATGGTGCCAAAAAATTTTTTAAATTACTTTATTACTGCGGTATTGCCGGAATATTTGGAGGAATCATTATGGGAAGTTGGTTTGGTGATATTTTAGATTATTTGCCATCCATCTTCCGCGGCATAAGAGATTTCCTGATTCAAAAGCTTGCTTTGTTTGATCCAACGGATAATCCTATTCCACTTTTAATTCTCAGTCTCTCCCTTGGTGTAATACAGGTATATACGGGAATTATTTTAAAATATTTAGATAATGTAAAAAAAGGTAAATTAGTTGACGGATTAATGGATCAGATATCCTGGTTAGTCTTTTTGACCGGAATTATTTTAGTTTTAGTACAGGGAATGATACCTCCTCTCCTTGGCAAATTTGCCTGGTTCCTATTACTAGTTGGTGCCTTGTCTATTGTTTTAACAGGTGGAAGAGCAAACAAAAATTTTCTAATGAAAATTGGCAGCGGCATATTATCTCTCTATGATATTACTGGATATTTCAGTGATGTGCTTTCCTATTCCAGATTATTTGCACTAGGCTTAGCTACCGGTATTATTGCCAAGATGTTTAATATGCTTGCCACTATGGCCAATGTACCTTATATTGGTATTTTTCTTACTCTAATTGTATTGTTTATAGGGCATGTATTTAATCTGCTGATTAGCGGGCTAAGTGCTTTCATCCATGATGCCAGACTGCAATATGTTGAATTTTTTACCAAATTTTATAAGGCTGGTGGGGTTGCCTTTAAACCATTCAGTTTTAAACCGACCTATACTAAAATTGAAGAAAGTAAATAATAAATGAATAAAATATATTCTTATTATCTTTGTGTATTATGTATACTAGAAAAACGTCAGATAGAAAAAGGGGGATTTGATTGATGACAGATGGTATAGTTCTTGCCTATTTAGGAGCAGCTTTAGCAATCGGATTGGCTGGGTCCGGTTCAGCAATAGGTGTTGGAATTGCTGGAACAACCGGTACAGGAATTATGACTGAAGATCCGAGTAAGTTTGGTTTGGTGCTTTTACTACAGGCATTACCGGGAACACAGGGTATTTATGGTTTGCTCGTAGGGTTTTTGGTTTTAACAAAAATAGGTATTTTTTCCGGAGAACCAATCGTATTAACCATAGATCAGGGATTACAAATATTAAATTCCTGTCTTCCTATTGCGATTGCTGGCTTTTTTTCAGCAATTTATCAAGGCAAAACTTCGGCCGGTTCAATCGGACTCATTGCACGAAGACCGGAAGAAACAGGAAAGGCAGTTGTTATGCCGGCAATGGTTGAAACCTATGCGGTGTTGTCCTTATTGGGTTCAATTTTGTTATTAAATGGTGTTATTATCTAAAACATGATAGGAGTTTTTCCCAATGCCCATAAAAGACATAAAAGATAAAATTATTGAAGATGCTCGAAATGAAAAAGAAAAAATTATAAAAGAAGCCCAAGAAAAAATTGAAAACATGAAAAATCAAGCCCAAAAGGAGAGTAATGCAATAAAAAATCAGATTATGGAACGCTATAAACAGGAAGCGAATCTGAAAGAAAAGAAAATCATTACCGAAGCCAGACTGGAGGCAAAAAAAGATATTCTTTCTGAAAAACAAGCCTTTATTGATAAAATTTTTCAAGAGGCAATGAAGAGGATTGAAAAATTAGATGATAGAGAATATGCAAAATTAATGGAAAAACTCATTCTTGAGAATGTAGAACATGGCGACGAAGAAATCTATATTGGAAATCAAGAACGTAAGCTTATAAATCAGGACTTCCTTAATGGAATCAATAAAAAAATAAAAGATCAAGGAAAAAAGGGAGAACTAAAGTTTTCGAAAAAGCATCTGCCTATAAAGGGTGGTATTATTATCGGAACAGATGAAATTAGAAAAAATGCTTCTCTTGAGATTCTGCTTGAAAAAATTAAGGAAGATATTGAAACAAGACTGAATCAATTTTTATTTCAAAAGAATGAGGAATTGAATGCTTAAATATATCAATGAGAATACGAATACCCAGGAAGATTATGGCTACGCCTGTGGTCGAATAAGGGAATTAGAAAAAAGCTTACTGGATCTGGAGTTATTGCATAAAATGTTAGATTCATCCAACCTGGAAAATGCTTTGAAAGTTTTAGCTGAAAGCGATCTTAGAGAATACACTTTTGATAATTCAGATTCTTTCACCATCGATAAATCTTTAGTTAATGTTTTGAAAAAAACAATTAACATGATTAATGAAATTTCCCCATATCCCTATTTGTTTCAACTTTTTAATTGGAAATATGATTTTCATAATCTTAAGGTGCTATTAAAGGCAAAATTTCTTACCAAGAAAGAACCATACCCCATCTATGATATCGGAAATATTCATCAAGATACCTTGAGGGCTGCCGTATTTGAAGGTAAATATCAATTAGTTCCAATTAAGATCGAAAGATTCATAAAGCAATCAGAAAATGAGTACATGAAATCAGAAGATTTACAGCTGATGGATATCCTGTTAGATCAGGGATATTATGAAATCTTGTTTGATCAATTAGAAAATATTAATCAGCCTTTTTTATTTTATTATTACAAAACTGAAATCGATTTATTAAATATTGTCATTGCCTGTCGATGCAAAATCAGACATATCAGGAAGTCAAAATTGTCCGATATATTAATAAAACAAGGAAACTTACCACCTCAAAAGATGACTGATATTTATGAAAACTCAGTTTCTTCCTGGCCAAATCATTTCCAAAAAACAGAATATGCCTCACTTGTTGAGAATGGAATTAAATATTGGCAGGAAGAAAAATCTTTATTAGAATTTGAACGACTTAGTGACAATTTTCTTTTAAATTTGTTAAAAATTGGCAAATATAATGCTTTCGGATTGGAAAGTGTTATTGCTTACTATTATGCAAAAGAAAATGATATAAAGAATATACGAAATATACTAAACGGCAAAAGATTTTTATTGCCCAAAGATATGATTAGAAAAAAGATAAGGGATACTTATGTCTAATATTGCTTTAATCGGAGAAAAAGAAATAGCTGTTGGCTTCAATCTTGTTGGATATCAAATATTTCCCGTGACCAAGTCTGAAGAAGCAATAGAAGCCTTAAGAGTTTGTGTTCAGGATAACTATGCGATTGTTTTTATTACCAACGAAATTGCTCAGACAATGATAGAAGAAATTGAAGAATATCAAAAAAAATCATCCATGACTATTTGTATCCTGCCAAATCGTACGAAAGAAACTGAACTTAGTATAAACATTTTAAGAAAAAATGTGGAAAAAGCTGTGGGTACCGATATTTTGTTTAGAAAAGAGGGATAAGAATGCAACAAAACACGGGCAAGATTGTCAAAGTTTCAGGACCGGTGGTAATCGCAGATGGCTTAAAGGGAGCCAAGATGTATGATGTGGTAAAAGTTAGCGAAAGTAAATTAATTGGTGAAATCATTGAATTAAATGAAGACAAGGCTACGATTCAAGTTTATGAAGAAACCTCCGGCATTGGACCGGGAGAGCCAGTATATACTACCGGTTTACCGCTAAGTGTTGAATTAGGCCCCGGCCTGATAAAATCAATCTATGACGGAATCCAAAGACCTTTAGATATTATCTATGAAAATGAAGGGGCTTTTATTGCCAGGGGAGTAGAGGCTGAAAGTTTGAACAGGACAAAAAAATGGGATTTTAAGCCATCTAAAAAGAAGGGTGAAGAGGTTAGTGCCGGTGATAGATTGGGAGTTGTTCAGGAAACTACGATTGTTACACATCATGTAATGGTACCTATCGGGATCCAGGGGAAAATAGAAACTATTAATGAAGGAAGTTTCAAGGTCACCGAGACCATTGCTAAGATTAAAGATGAATCCGGGGCGATTCACGAAGTGCAAATGCTACAAAAGTGGCCGGTAAGAAAAATGCGACCCTATCAGGAAAGAATGCCTCCCAGTGAGCCTTTAATTACTGGACAACGGGTCATTGATACCTTTTTTACTATTGCCAAAGGGGGCACAGCCTGTGTTCCAGGTCCATTTGGTAGTGGAAAGACCGTAGTGCAGCACCAACTTTCCAAATGGTGTAATGCTGAAATTATTGTTTTTATTGGCTGCGGGGAAAGAGGCAATGAGATGACAGACGTTTTACTTGAATTTCCGGAATTAATTGATCCGAACTCTGGAAAGCCATTAATGGAAAGAACTATCTTGATCGCCAACACTTCCAATATGCCTGTTGCTGCAAGAGAGGCCTCTGTCTATACCGGAATAACCATTGCAGAGTATTACCGGGATATGGGCTATAATGTTGCTCTAATGGCAGATTCTACCTCAAGATGGGCTGAAGCGATGCGTGAAATATCCGGTCGACTGGAAGAGATGCCTGGTGAAGAGGGATTCCCGGCCTATTTGGGAACAAGAATTGCCAGTTTTTACGAAAGATCGGGTAGAGTGAAATGTCTGTCTACACAGGAGCAGGAAGCTACCATCAGTGTTATTGGAGCTGTCTCTCCTCCGGGTGGAGATTTGTCTGAGCCGGTTACTCAAAATACTCTTCGTACTGTTCAAGTCTACTGGAGTTTACAGGATAAACTGGCTTATAAAAGACATTTTCCGGCTATTGACTGGTTAAAAAGCTACTCCCTGTATTTAGATCAGTTAAGCGATTATTTTAATGAAGAAATAAGTAAAGAATTTATTAGTGTCAGAACTATGGCCATGACCATTCTGCAAGAAGAGTCAGAATTAGAAGAAACGGTTCGACTTGTAGGTGTTGATGCATTATCAAAAATGGAGCGATTGACCTTAGAAACTGCACGTTCTATCAGAGAAGATTTCTTACATCAAAACGCCTTTGATGAGATTGATACCTATACCTCTATGAAAAAACAATTTCTCATGTTAGATTTGATTCTCTTCTTTCATAAAAAAGCAAAAATCGCTATCGAAGAAGAATATGTTACGAATGAACAATTAAATCAATTATCGGTAAAGAATCAAATTATAAGATCTAAATTCATCTTAGAAGACCATTTAGAGGATTTTGAGCAAATAAAGGATAGAATAAAAGAACAAATCAAATCCCTCTCCTCAAAAAAGGCAGGAAAGGAAGAATAATCATGATAAAAGAGTACACTACGATAACCGAAGTGAGCGGTCCATTAATCATTGTCAGCAAGATATCAGATGTTAAGTATGATGAGTTGGTGGAAATAGAGTTATCCAATGGAGAAAAAAGAAGGGGACAGGTTCTGGAAATCTCTGAAGATAAGGCAATTGTTCAGATGTTTGAAGGAACCACGGGAATTGATATATCTAATACCAAAGTACGTTTCTTGGGTAGAGTTATTGAAATTCCAGTATCTATTGATATGTTAGGTAGAATCTTTGATGGTTCTGGAAGACCAATTGATAAAGGTCCAAAAATTATCGCTGATAAACGATTGGATATTAATGGTAGTCCCTTAAACCCTTATGCCAGAGATTATCCTAATGACTTTATACAAACAGGAATTTCTTCTATTGATGTTTTGAATACACTGGTTAGAGGGCAAAAACTCCCTATTTTTTCGGGCTCAGGACTCCCCCATTCCAAGGTAGCCTCTCAGATTGCCCGTCAGGCTAAGGTATTGGGAAAAGAAGAAAGCTTTTCGGTTGTATTTGCAGCTATGGGCATCACTTTTGAAGAGGCTAATTTTTTCATCAGTGATTTTAGAAGAACCGGAGCAATTGAAAAAAGTGTAATGTATATAAATTTGGCGAATGATCCGGCGATAGAAAGACTTATTACTCCCAAGATGGCTCTTACTACTGCAGAATATCTGGCTTTTGAAAAAGATATGCACGTTCTGGTTATCTTGACAGATATGACCAATTACTGTGAAGCTCTAAGAGAAGTTTCTGCTGCACGAAAAGAAATTCCCGGAAGAAGAGGGTATCCGGGCTATCTTTATACAGACCTGGCAACCCTTTATGAAAGAGCAGGGCGTATCAAAGAGAAAAAAGGTTCCATTACCATGGTACCGATACTCAGTATGCCTGAAGATGATAAAACACACCCTATTCCCGATTTAACCGGGTACATTACCGAAGGTCAGATTATTCTAGCTCGTGAATTACATTTAAAAGGCATTTATCCCCCCATTAATGTTTTGCCATCTCTGTCTCGTTTGAAGGATAAGGGGATTGGCCAGGACAAGACCAGGGAAGACCATGCAAATGTGATGAACCAGCTTTTTGCCTCTTATGCCCGCGGAAAAGAATCCAAAGAACTTGCCACCATATTGGGTGAAGCCGCCTTAACGGAAGAAGATAAAAAATACGTTAAATTTTCCGATAAATTCGAGGAGATATTTGTTCAACAGGGTGAAGATGAAAATCGAGATATCGAAAAAAGCTTAAGCATTGGATGGGAAACCCTAGCCATGTTGCCGGTAAATGAGTTAAAACGTATTAAGGACGAGTATATTGAAAAATATCTACCTAAATCATCAGATGAAGAAGATAAAGATTTAAAAGCAAAAGACAATACAAATGAGAATGAAGCAAACGATTAATAAGGAGTATAAGGTATGATATTAGCAGTTAACCCCAATCGGATGGAGCTATTAAGACTAAAACGGAGATTAGCATTGGCAAGACGAGGGTATAAGCTATTAAAAGATAAACGTGATGCTCTCATTCAAAAGTTTATCAAACTTGTTCAGGAAAACAGAAAAATAAGAGAAGAATTTGACAAGAAAATGAGAAATTGCATGAACAGTTTTCTTGTTGCCGGTCTATCTATGGGGAATAACGATTTAGACTCAATTTTTTTATTTCCTCAAAGGGAAACAAAGGTAAAAACAGAATACCAGAATGTAATGAGTGTCCGGGTTCCTCGTTATAAAATAATTGAGGAGGGAGATCTGTACACTTATGGCATGATTCACACAAGCCCAGAATTAGATAATGCGGTAAAAAAATATCAGGAAATCATTCCCCTAATGGTGAAAATGGCCGAACTAGATAAAGCAATTGTACTTTTGACCGAGGAAATTGAAAAAACCAGGAGAAGGGTTAACGCACTAGAGTATGTTATGATACCCAATTTAGAAGATACCATCAAATTTATAACAATGAAGCTGGATGAGATGGCAAGATCAAGCAATTCAGCACTTATGCGTATTAAAGAAATAATTCGTGGTGAATAATTAACATGGTTTTCCCCCAAAGGTATTCAAAATTATAAACCCGGTAATAAATCAACCTCATTAATCAGAATAAATTATTCCTCAGGTTCACACCTAAATTCTAAACAATTAGCTGGAAATTTTACCCAAAATAATGGTATGATAGATTAAAACTGTGCCCGTGGCTTAACTGGACAAAGCGACGGCCTCCGGAGCCGTAGATTGGAGGTTCAAATCCTCTCGGGCACACCATCTAATCTTTTTTTTCTCAGAATATGATTATCATTCTTAGAGATATGTGTATAAAAATGTTTTATAAAGTATTTCGGTTTATATGTTACATTATAATTCTTCTATTCTGGTCCCTTAAAATAGAGGGAGAAGAATCAATAAATAGAGAAGGTCCCGTTATATTGGCTGCCAATCATGCCAGCTATATTGATCCCATTGTTTTGGGAGTTGCTGTTAAAAGACCAATTCATTTTATTGGGAAAAAAGAGGTTTTTGAAAATCCTTTCCTGGGTTTTCTAGCCAGAGCGCTTGGGACAATCCCGGTGGACAGAAAAAAGATAAATTTTGCCTCAATAAAAAAGAGTATCTCACTTCTAAAAAGTGGTCTTGTTTTGGGAATATTTCCTGAAGGAACACGCTCTCCGGATGGAAAACTTCTTGAATTAAATGCTGGTATGATTAAAATAGCCTTAAAGGCGGGCTCTCCAATCGTTCCTGTAGGGATTAATGGAACTTTTGAAATTTATCCGCCCAAAGCAAGGATTCCAAATTTTTTTAAAAGAAAAAAAATTTACATTTATTTTGGCAAACCAATCTATCTTGATAATGACAGAGAAAAAGATGTAAAATATCAAAAAGAATCTTTGTTAGGAATTCAAGAAAAAATAAAGGAATTAACTCTTACACCAAAGAGATAACATTAATCATAAAACTAGTGAGGTAAGGATTATGTTACTCAATAACCGAATAGGTAATGATAGAATATTTTTTATTACTATAATATTTGTAATCATGCTCAGTGTCCAAAACAGTTTTGCCATTAATGGTACTGATTATGCTATTGAAATGACTTTCGGTGAATATGGAAACAGAGAAGGGGAGTTCAGTTATCCTGTTTGTGTGGTTTTAGACCAAAATAATAATATCTATGTCACTGACTGGGAAAACGATAGAATTCAAATTTTCAACAGTAATGGAGAATTCATGAGAATGTTTCCTGACGAAAAAAGTAATTTTCAAATTGACGGTCCGGTGGGAATTGCCCTGGATAATGATCATAACATCATTATTGTCGAACAACACAATCACCGTTTGCATAAAATATCTCAGGACGGCCAATCACTTCAAGCATTTGGTCAGATGGGAAGCAATCCTGGAGAATTTGATAATCCCAGGGGAATTGCCCTTGATAAGGATGGCAATATCTATGTTGTTGACACCGGAAATAACAGGATTCAGGTATTATCTAAAGAATTTGATCTACTGTATACCTTTGGCAGAGAAGGCTTGGGTGATGGAGAATTCTATTACCCCAGGGGAATTGCCCTTGATAAGGATGGCAATATCTATGTGGCAGACACTTTTCATCACCAGGTGCAAATTTTTAATGTAACAGGGCAATTTATCAGACGTTTAGGCAGTCCGGGTAGTGGTCCTGGTGAATTTAATGGTACACGCTATATTATAATCGATAAAAATGATAATATATACGTTACTGACTATAAAAATGGTAAAGTGGTTCAATATGACCGTGACTACAACTTTGTAACAGAATTTGGTAGCAACGAACAGGGCATGAATTTGATGTATCCGGAAGGAATAGCTGTTGATGAAAGAGGCTATATATATGTTGCCGATGCCGGGAACAATCGAATTGTTAAATATTGCATTTCAAAAATAATGATTAATAAAAAGCTGGGTTTAGAATATATTGAAACTGCAGAATGGGATAAGGCAATACAGTCTTTTAAAAATGTTTTAGAAGAAGACCCCAGCGATTATGAAACAAAAAAAGCAATTGCTTTTGCCTATTTTAAAAATGGTCAATTACAGGAAGCAATTGATGAATATACCTTCATTTTAGAAGAATATCCCCATGATCAAAACATTGAACTAAAAGTCGTTGATGCTCACTATGCATTAGCATCAGAATATAGTAAAGATACTCGCTACAAAGAAGCTTTACATCATTACAAGACAGTTCTGGCCAAACAGGAGAATTATCCTGAAGCTAAAAAAAATTATTATTTGACTTATCTAAAATATATCTATCGTTCTTTATTTTTTAGAGTAATCTTTGTTTTCATTTTAGTCATTATCATCATCCTATTCGTTGCACCCAAACTATTCCGAAAAAAGAAAAAAGGAGGTAAACATTTTGGAAGAAAAAGCGGGTTCTGACACTTTTTTGTAAAATATTGGATAGAGGAGGTAATGATACGATGGGAAATAAAAGAAAAGCAATGGTAGCAGGTTCCTTTTATGATGCAAACAGAGAATCCTTGTCTCAGCAATTAACTAATTGTTTTTTACATGAACTTGGGCCTCAATTATTACCTGAAAAGGATTATAAAAATAAAAGAAGAATAATGGGAGTCATTTCTCCTCATGCAGGCTTTATGTTTTCAGGACCAATTTCAGCTCATCATTTTTTCCGCTTATCACAAGAAAAGGCACCACAGACTATCATTATCCTAGGACCTAATCATCGAGGCTTCGGTGCAGAAATTGCCATTATGTCTTCCGGACAGTGGGAGACACCTCTGGGTAGCATTGATGTCGATCAACAATTGGTAGAAAATATGATGATGCAGGATGGAAAACATCTGATTAAAGATGATATCCAGGCACATCAATTTGAGCATTCCATTGAAGTACAATTACCTTTCTTGCAATTTATTTACCCTGTTGGTCAATTTAAAATAGTTCCAATTTGTATTACCAATCAGCAACTAAATACCATGAAATATTTAGCTGATGTCATATATCAGAGTACTAAAGAAAAATCATGCCTTTTGGTTGCCAGTTCTGATTTTACACATTACGAAAATCAAGAAAGTGCCAGACGCAAGGATACCGAGGCCATTGAAAAAATTATTAATATGGACAGCAATCTTTTTTATGATACCATCAGGCGTAATAGTACCTCTATCTGCGGTCCAGGACCAATTACTGTGGTTATAGAGGTTTGCAAAAAATTAGGTATAAGCAAAGGTCAATTGTTAAAATATGCGACATCAGGTGATGTGTCGGGAATGAATGATCAAGTTGTAGGTTATGCTTCAATTATTTTTCAATAATCAATAATAGGAAAAAGTCAGCTAAATTTTATCTATATGTGGGAATATATCATGAATTTCATTGAGAAATATAAATTTGGAAAGATTACAATTAATGGTATATCATATCAAAAAGATATTATTATTTTTCCTGACTATATTCAAGATCAATGGTGGAGAGAAGAGGGGCATTTTTTAAAAATATCAGACCTGGAAAGTGTAATCCATTATAAGCCTTATGTTTTGTTTATTGGCACTGGAATGTATGGTTTAATGCGCGTTGATGATTTTGTTATAAATAAATTAAAAGAAAATGGCCTTAAAAAGGTTATTGTTGAAAAAACAAAGAAGGCATGCGAAGAATATAACAAAGAGCAAACAAGTAAAAAAGTCGCTGCATTGCACCTAACATGTTAAAATTTACCAATAATTTTCTATCATAATATTTTTATGTTCCACTACCATTCATCTTATTTAAAAATTCGGAAAAAATAACTAAAAATCTCTACTATATTTACCTTCACAGGTAAATTAACATTTCAATAATTTTTCAATTGACTACAATTATTTAAAAATTAATCAACAATCTAAATGAATTTTGCTCCTATTCAATCTTAACCCATTACATAATAACTACAATTCTTTTAGATCAACTACCAAACACTATTAAAGTAAAAAACTCTATCTAATATTCAAAATATTATCATTTTATTGAAAAATTGATTGATTTTAAAATATTATTTTTTGAAATATTGAATATATCTTGAAAAGTTATTGAAAAAATGTACCAATAAAAGAGGTGTGCCTTTTTCCTGGTTACTTTTTGTTCTGCTTTTTCTTTTATATTAACTGGATATTTCTAAGCAATACAACTGCCTGCTTTGGACTTCAGGTGAAAAATGATCCTATGGCTTATCTTAATCTTTTTTATGGTAAAACCAT
>CAYSAA010000190.1:0-1505 GCA_964428905.1 uncultured Atribacterota bacterium | reverse complement strand
GAGAAACCGGAAGATAATCAAGAAGCAGTTTCTATTCTTTTTGGAAAAAAGATTATTTCTGAAAATTTAGCCTCAAGTTTAGAGGGTATGGCAGGTTTTGGCTGAAGAAGAAATAAAATATTGCCACGGGGACGATTCTGCTGACAATATTTAAAAGATAGTAATCAGTATCGGGTATCGAATCGAAATGCAATTAAATGAAAGAGCTATCAGTTTATGGTAAAAGATGTAGGCATAAGTGGATGAGATTGCTTCGTCGCTGCGCTCCTCGCAATGACAAAAAGGGAAGAAAGCCTCGCAGGGACAGAAGAAAAATTCTACGCAATGACGGACAAGTATATAGTAATAGTGGCATATGCTACTATTGTGAAATACTGTTTTTAGTTCACAGTTCTTGGCTAAAATTATATACTTTACCCAAGATTTTGACTATTGCTAATTTTTAATTATAATTATTGCAGGATGAGATATAGAATTCTGATAAGTTACGAGTGTTTTAAGGTAAGAAAAATATATTTAGATTTAACGGAATAAATTGGAGTTAGAAATGATTAAAATTGAGTTTGATATTTTCGTCTTTAAAGAAGACAATACATATGTGGCTTATTGTCCTGGATTAGATGTATCCAGCTGTGGAAATAGTGTTGAGCATGCAAAGAAAATGCTTAAAACAGCTATCAGATTGTTTCTTGAAGAGGCAGAAAAAATGAATACACTTGAAGATATACTTGAAGAAGCAAATTACAAGAAAGATGCAAGCGGTAAATGGTTTCCTCCAAAACTTGTTGCAACAGAATCAGTGGGCTTGTAACAAATGCCTAAAATAACTCCGATATCGTCAAACAAGTTAAGAAAAGTATTTGAAAAATATGGGTTTAAATGTGTAAGGATTGAAGGGGATCATTATGTTTATACAAAAAAGGGGGTTATTAGGCCCATAGTAATACCTAAATGGCCAGAAATACCGGTATTTATTATAAGAAACAATATAAGGACAGCAGGAATTAGTAGGGAACAATATTTTCAGCTTTTAGAAAAATAAAAATATCTATATCTACAAAAATATCATAAACAAATTGAAACAATGAAGGAATGAAAAGTTGCAAAAAGGGGAGAGAATATCAAAACTAAAAAAATTATAAAGCAAAATGCTCTGCAATAATTTCATCTATTCCTCTAGGAAAACGAAACTAGTGAACTAAAAAAATCTAAGTTTTTTATTGATTTTTGTAAGTAATTACATTATAATAACATAAGAAAAATAATCTATAGAAGGTGATAGAAATGAAAGCAACAATAATTCCTATAGGAAATTCAAAGGGAATTAGAATACCAAAAGCAATATTAGAACAATGCAATATTTCTAAAGAGGTATCTTTAGAGATAAAAGGAAATTCTATCATTATTAAACCTATTAAGAATAAACCAAGAAAAGATTGGGATAAATATTTCAAAATGATGCAAGATAAAAAAGAAGATAGGTTAATGATAAATGATCAGATTGA
>CAYSAA010000189.1:0-2019 GCA_964428905.1 uncultured Atribacterota bacterium | reverse complement strand
TCAGGTCTTCACATTTGACATTTCATCAAGATAATGTCAAATGTGAAGACCTGACCCCTAATCTTCCTATTTTATGATTAGGAACAATAAGGAGGAATAAAATGGTAAAAAAATTACTTTACCTAATTATCTTGCTGGCATTTAATCTCTTGATGTCCGGCTGCAGTTGAGGATAAGAAGATTAGATTTCCACCAGGTTGGTGGAAAAAATAATGGGAAAAATTCCCGATATAAAGGAGATAATCGATTGAAACAACTTTGGGGAAATGAGAAAGTGATTATTCGATTTGTAACTCTTTATGGTTTAGGTTTGATATTGTTTTTTATAAGCTGGATTACAGCATACTATTTATTACCTGAAGATTTCCTAAGAGGGGTCGGGTTTTTTGGAAAATTAGCCGGAGATAAAGCGGCAAATAATATGATTGGTGAATTTGTAATAATTCTTGGTTTGAATCTCATCGGATGGTCTTTCATTATCTTTGGTAACTATATTCTGCGGGTGAATTATTTCTCCTTCGGATATCTTATTCCTTTGGTTTGGATGATCATGTATGGAGCTACTTTGGGATCAAATTCCTTCTCTATCCCCCTTGAGGAATCCCTGGCTCCTTCTCTGTCGGTGTTCGCTCGTAGCGGATTGTATGAAATGATGGCAGGAACACTTTTTGCTGTAGCGACTTATTCAATCTCGGTTAATCAATCAGCTGGTTTTTTCTCCCGGTCTAAGCCGGTTCCTAAAGATAAGATGACTTCTTTGAAGAAAGAAGATTGGATCTCCATAGGGATTGCTGTATTCATTCTTGCCGGAGCAGCTTTACGTGAAGCCTATATGATTACAAATTTATAATAGAAAAGCAGCTTAAGCAAGTTGCAGCAACTTATAAATATTAAAAGAATTAACTTTATACATACACTATTATTTTTTTCGGTAACTGAAAAAGGCAAAGAAAGCAAAAAAACCGAAAAATCCGAAAAGACCATAGTTCTCTGTTGGAATTCCTATTAATCCCAGAAGTCCAATAGTCCGAAATAACCTAACTTCCACATATCTTTTTTGTTCATCATTAATCATCCTTACATATATTTATAAAAATTATGTTCGAATTTAATTCATTCGGTAAATATTAATAAACCGGTTAATACAAATATATTAAATATTTTAATTTGCATCAAAAACAATTGATAATTATTATATATAACAGTTATTTTAAAAAACAACATTCATTATTTTACAGAAAGGAAACATGATGAGAAGAAAGAAAAATCACAGAAAGCATGAAACTCATTATTATCAAATTGCCCTTTCTTTATGGGATGGCGAAAAAACATTTGCAGAAATTAAAAAAAGTATTAATGATTTTCTTGGCCGGTTTGGCATTTTTGTTCAATTGTATAATAAAAAAATCCAATTTGATTCTCACTATAATGACTGGTTAAAAGAATCAGTTGATCATCTATTAGAAATGCAATGGATTGATAAAAAAATCAGGTTTATTATTTAACCCCCACAGGAAAAGAACAGACTCAAAAAGTAGTCCGAGATTTAAAAAAGATGAGCGATAGTGTTGAAAAATACTCTCAGCCCACTATGGTTGCCAAGATTACACTTGGGATTCATTTAGTTCTTGCTCTAATCAAATTACCAGCAGGATTTATTTCCGGAAGCATCGGTTTAATTAATGACGGTATCGATACGCTTTTAGATGCTTTTTCAAGTATTTTGGTTTATCTAGGTATACGTTTTGACCGGGAAAGATTATCAAATATTTTTTTGGTTTTTGCTATGCTGATAACAGGCAGCCTGGCAAGTTACCAGGCAATTCGACGTTTCTTTATTCCCTATCAAATGGAAATTGATTGGTTTTCATTTGTGGCCACAATTCTCTCAGCCTTAATTTGTACAGGCCTATATTTTTATCAACGATATGTTGGTGCAAAGAAACAAGTTGGAAGTATTATTGCTCAATCTGTTGACTCCCGGAATCATGTGATTGTGGCTATAAGCGTAATGGCAGG
>CAYSAA010000188.1:0-22627 GCA_964428905.1 uncultured Atribacterota bacterium | reverse complement strand
AATTTATTAGGAATCAATACTGTAAAACCTGACTTAATACTCATTGTAGTTATCTGCCTGTCATTTATCTCTGGCCCTGAAGAAGGTGTAATGGCCGGATTTGTAGGGGGCTTACTGAAGGATGTTTTTTCTGTGCATATACTGGGCATTAATGCATTAGTTAAAACCGTGATCGGTTATGTGTCAGGAAGCATAAAGGAAAAAATTTTTTATCAACATCTTTTATGGTTAGTTACCATTGCTACTTTTATTTTTACTATGATTAATAATCTGTTGATCTATTTTTTATTGAGCGCTCTTTATCCTAACTATGATTTTGCCTATATTTTAAAAGGTTTTATTTTTATGCAGGCACTTATCAATACAATCTTTGCACCTTTTATTTTTGCGGTCATTAGAAAGTTATTCAGCTACCTTAACCGTTGGAGTTAAAAAGGATGTTTAATCAAAAAAACCCGAAAATAAATAAAGAACTAAACCAAAAGAGGTTAAGTGATTTGTTTATTTTAATTATTATCTGTTTTGTCATATTGGTAGTTAATCTTTGGTACTTACAGGTGATTCGGGGGGAAGAGTACAAACAGAGATCATTGAATAATTGTATTCGTTCTTTGGTAGAGGAGGCTCCCAGGGGAGAGGTTTATGACCAAAAGGGGGAATTGTTGGTAACCAATCGCCCGGCAGTTAATTTTTCAATCATTCCGGCAGAAATAGAGGATTATCACTCACTATCTAATGGATTGAGTTCGGTTGTTCCTCTGGAAGAATCCTATATGATTGAGAAGATCCAGCAACTAAAACAGAGTCCTTTTCAAGCCCAGACCGTTAAGAGGGACCTTGAAAAAGAACAAATTATTGCAATTGAAGAGCAAAAATATAAATTTAAAGGTACCCTTCTAACCGTGCAACCAGAAAGGAAATATCTTTATCATGACTTGGCTGCTCATGTGCTTGGTTATGTAAATGAGATTAGTGAGGAAGAACTAAAAAGCAGCAGTTATTCTCATCTGGCTGGAGGAGATATGATTGGAAAAACCGGTCTGGAAAAGTATTATGATTCTTATTTAAGAGGAGAAAAGGGGAGCAAGGAAGTAGAGGTTGATGCACTGGGACGAGAAGTAATGACTCTCCAGTCTCGAGCGCCGATTGCCGGAAATGACATCTATTTAACGATTCATAGTGATTTACAACAATATATTCAGAGTATTATGTTTGAGCATAAAGGTGCTGCTATAGTGAGTGAACCTTATACCGGAAGGATTTTAGCTATGGTTAGTCAGCCCAGTTATGATCCTAATTTTTTTACTCAGCAAATATCACTGCAAGCTTGGCAGGAAATAGCACAAAGTAAGGAGAATGTTTTATGTAACCGCAATATACAAGGAATTTATCCCCCAGGTTCTGTTTTTAAATTGATTACTGCTATTGCTGCTTTAGAGGAAAATATGATTGATCTAAATACTAAGGTGTATTGCCCTGGTTATTTCGAGCTGGGTAATTTAACCTTTAAGTGTTGGAGAGACCCAGGACATGGCTATCAAACAATTGTTGATGCAATTGCTAATTCCTGTAATATTTTTTTCTATACTATGGGGCAAAAATTGGGTATTGACAATTTAAGTCATTATGCCAGGATGTTTGGTTTGGGTGAAAAAACAGAAATCGATTTACCAGGAGAATTGGCAGGATTAGTTCCTTCCCAGGATTGGAAAAGGAAGACATTTAACCAGGTATGGTATCCGGGTGATAACATTAATTTATCTATTGGTCAGGGATATCTTCTGGCAACTCCCCTGCAGATTCATAATATGGTCTGTGCAATTGCCAGTGAAGGACTTATGTATAGGCCATTTCATGTAGAAAAGATTATTTCTCAATCGGGAGCAATCATTAAAAAATATGAACCGGAACTAATCAGGAAAATTGATATATCTACTGAAACTTTTCGCATAGTAAAGGAAGGTATGAGAAAAGTTATTGAGAAAGGAACAGGTTATCAGGCTAATATTGAAGAAGTAGAGTTGGCCGGTAAGACAGGAACTGCCCAGAATCCGCAGGGAGAAAATCATGCCTGGTTTATCGCGTTTGCTCCTTATCAAAATCCTGAGATTTGTGTGACTGTATTTGTAGAACATGGTGGAGATGGTAGCCAGGCTGCCGCGCCAATTGCTGGTAACATTTTACGTAAGTATTTTCAGCTGAAAGATGATAACGTGAGGACAGAAGCAAAATGATAACTGAATTTAAAAAGGTCTATGATTTGTAATGAAAAAAACAACATCCGGATTTGCCTCCGGACAAAGCCCCTTACATAGGTCCCTTCGATTAATCAGGCATCTTGATTATGTACTGGTCTTTGCGGTCTTGTGTTTGTGTATCCTGGGTTTATTGGTGATCTATAGTACCACACATATGGGATTAATGGGTGAGGGTTCATTGTTTTTTACGGAAAGGCAGTTTATTTATATTGCTGCGGGTTTCTTACTGTGTATTTTAGTGGCACTGATTGATTACCATGAGATAGCAAAGATTGCAATACCTGTTTATATATTGGCAATTATAGTTTTGGTATATGTGATTTTATTTGGAAGAGTAACCGGTGGTTCACGTCGATGGATTGAAATTGCAGGTTTTGATTTCCAGCCAGCAGAATTCGCCAAGATTGCCTTGATTTTTTTTATGGCTGATTTTTTGTCCAGACAGAAAGATAAATTAAGCTATTCATTATACTTTGCTTTGCCTTTTCTCTTCACAGGTGTTTTGGTAATGCTGATTTTTTGGCAACCTGATTTGGGCACTTCTCTGGTCTTTCTGGCTATACTTTTGTCTATGATTTTTGTAGCTGGGATTCAATGGCAGCATATCCTGATAATGATTGTGATTACCCTGGCTTCTTTACCGGCTGTCTGGTCGTTATTAAAGGAGTATCAGAGAAATCGATTGATTTTTTTTCTAAATCCAAATCTTGATCCACTGGGAGCCGGATATAATGTGATACAGTCCAAGGTTGCCATTGGTTCTGGTGGATTATTAGGACAGGGCTTGTTTAGTGGCATACAAAGTCAGTTGAAATTTTTACCAGCTCAGCATACTGATTTCGTTTTTTCCGTAATTGGAGAGGAGATGGGTTTTTTTGGTGGTGTATTGTTGCTTTCCTTATATATTTTTGTTTTATGGAAGGGGATAAAAATTGCCAAAGAGGCACCGGATCTGTTGGGTACTTTTTTAGCTACTGGTGTTGTTGCATTTCTGTTTTTTCATATTTTTATTAATATAAGTATGGCGATGGGATTAATGCCGGCAACCGGTCTTCCTTTACCCTTTATCAGTTCTGGTGGTACCTTTATGATAACTAATTTTATCGCGATAGGTTTGTTACTCAATGTTCATTTAAGAAGTCTTTTTGTATAGCTGTAAAATATATAATTAGAATACTAAAATATAGAAAGGTTCATGTGCATAAAAAAATAAAAACAAACAAAGAGATAAAAGAAACATTATTTCAGGAAATACTGGAACAGGTAGAAAAACCCGGACGTTATACGGGAAAAGAATATAATGAAATTAGGAAAAAGGGTGGCAATCAAATAGTTAAAATTGCATTGGCTTTTCCTGATTTATATGAAATAGGAATGAGTTATCTTGGTTTTAAAATACTCTATGATATCATTAACAAGAGGGAAGATGCCCTTGCGGAGAGAGTTTTTGCACCTGCAGAGGATATGGAAAGATTAATGCTGAAAAAAGATCTACCCCTATTTTCACTGGAAACCTATAGACCGCTTTATGATTTTGATATCATTGGTTTTAGTCTGCAACATGAATTATGTTATACCAATGTTCTTTACATGTTAGATCTGGGAAATATTCCTTTGCATCATAATGATAGAGGGGAAAAGGATCCCCTGGTTATCGCTGGTGGTCCATCGGTATTTAATCCGGAACCATTAGCAGATTTTGTTGATATGTTTATTATAGGAGATGGGGAAGAAATTATTCATGAGATCATAGATGTTTATCAGGTCTGGGCAAAACAGGGAGAAGCCAGGACCAGAAAAGAACTATTAGAAAGAATGGTTCGATTAATCGGAATCTATATACCTTCCTTTTATGAGGTTCGTTATCTAAATGATGGGACAATTTGTTCCTTTCGAAAAAAGGTAAAAGAGGTACCTTTAAAAATCAAAAAACGGGTAATAACTAATCTGGATACCACACCATTCCCGGTTTCTCCTATTGTACCCAATATAGATGTTGTACATAACCGAATAAACCTGGAAATATTTCGGGGATGTACTCGAGGTTGTCGTTTTTGTCAGGCTGGTATGATCTATCGACCTGTGAGAGAGCGCTCTGAAAATACCTTATTGGAATTGGCAGAGAAGAGTTTGAAGTATACCGGGTATGAGGAAATATCACTATCCTCTTTAAGTTCCAGTGATTACAGTCAAATTGACAGCTTAATAGAAAAATTAGTGGACCGATATCAGGGGGAAGGGGTTAGTGTATCACTTCCTTCTTTGCGAATTGACAGTTTTTCAGTGCAATTGGCCAGACAATCTCAACGGGTCAGAAAAACCGGACTGACTTTTGCTCCCGAGGTCGGGAGCGATCGGATGAGTAATATAGTAAATAAAAATGTATCAGAGGATGATTTATACCAGACTGTGCAATTTGCCTTCCAGGAAGGCTGGAGAAGAATTAAACTGTATTTCATGATTGGCTTACCAACGGAAACATGGGATGATGTTGAGGGAATAATCAATATAGTGAAAAAGGTAGAATCGACTGGGAGAAAGATGGTTGGAAGAAATTTTTCTTTGAATATAAGCATTAATGCCTTTGTTCCAAAATCCCATACTCCTTTCCAGTGGACAGCCCAGGAAAGAGGAGAACAATTAAGGGAAAAATTTAAATATATTGCCAAAAGAATTCGAAGTAGAAGTATTTCTTATAGTTTTCCCGATACAAACTTGAGTTTATTAGAAGCTGTTTTTGCCCGAGGAGACCGTAGGCTGGGCAGGGTATTGGAAGAGGCTTATAGCATGGGTTGTAAATTTGATTCCTGGCGAGAGTATTTTAATTTTAGTGACTGGGAAGAGGCTTTTCGAAAATGCCAACTGGATATTTCTTTTTATGCACATCGGGAAAGAAAGAAAGAAGAAATTATGCCCTGGGATATGGTTGACTGTAGAGTATCTAAAGAATTTCTCTGGCTGGAATGGCAGAAAGCCCTACAAGGGATAACTACCGATGATTGTCGTTATAGCAGCTGTAAAGGCTGTGGGTTACAAGAGATTTGCCAGGAAATTACGGAAAAAGAGTCTGTCGATTCAGTAAAATTTGAATAAGAACTGCCATCAATATAATAACTTATAAATTGAGAGATTGTTAATGTCTTACATATATCGCACTAAATATAAAAAAAACGGATCATTAAAATTTATATCGCATCTGGATTTAAATGCTTTATTTCGGCGGACATTAGGAAGAACAAAAATGCCTGTGGAGTTAACACAGGGTTATAATCCCAGATTTAAGGTGTCTTTTGGTCCTGCATTGCCTCTGGGGATAGCTGGTTGGCAAGAAATATTAGATTTTTTTCTGACCAAGGAATTGGATACTGAGCAGATTAAAAGCAAGATTAATAAAGTTGCCCCTGCTGGTTTGACAATTACGGAGGTGGAGGAAGTTCATGAACAGGGCATTTCCCTGAGTCAGTCGCTGCAATCAGCTGTTTACCTTATTTCGTTAGGATTGAAAGAAATCA
Source organism: uncultured Atribacterota bacterium (assembly GCA_964428905.1). Taxonomy (GTDB): domain Bacteria; phylum Atribacterota; class Phoenicimicrobiia; order Phoenicimicrobiales; family Stramentimicrobiaceae; genus CAYSAA01. The sequence goes on along the minus strand of CAYSAA010000188.1, from coordinate 16,857 downwards.
GGGGTGAGAAAATGACGGGAGAATGGGAAGGATTAATATCCTCCCGGGTTCATACATTTTTAGGCAAAAAAAATATTATGGTGGAGAAGAAAACTAAAAAAGGTGTAAAAAAAGTTGATTTACGACCTTATATTCAAAAGCTGGCTTCTGTTTCCAGGAAAGATAATAATATTTTTTTTCACTTAGTTGTTGATATCCAATATAGAGGAAGTATTAATCCTCGTTTAATTATGAATGCATTTTTAAATGAATGGGAAAATGGAAGTATCTATATTAAGGAAATAATAAGAGAAAAGCTTATTCTTACTACAGATGGAAAAGATTAAGAGCCAACTGTACTAAGAAAGAATCTCAGGAAAGTTTACTCAACTGAGTATAATATATATAAGTTTATAGTTTTTGTAATAAAGAGAAAAGGATACCCGAGAGATGGAGAATATTGCTAAACAGGTGATTATTGATAGCGGATTAAGTGAAGAGCGTGTTGCTATCTTAGAAAACAACAAGTTAGTAGAAGTTTATATTGAAAGAGTGGAAGACCAGAAGATTATTGGAAATATTTACAAAGGGAAAGTAATGAATGTTCTACCTGGAATTGAGGCTGCCTTTGTGGATATTGGTATTGACCGGAATGCATTTCTGCATTTGAATGATGTTGTACAATCTTTTAGTCGAAAAAATGGCAAAGCTGTGGATGTAAAAGACCTGATCAAAGTGGGACAGGAAATCGATGTTCAGGTTGTGAAAGAGGCTATTATGCCCAAAGGTGCTAGGGTCACTACTAATATTAGTTTACCTGGTAGATATCTGGTGTTGATGCCTAACAATAAAGGGATTGCGGTCTCAAGAAGAATTGAACAGGAAGAGGAGAAGGAAAGACTAAAAAAAATACTACAGAGAATTAAGAAGAAGGAATATGGTTTTATCGTTAGGACAGTTGGTTCAGGCAAAGACGAAGAGGATTTTGTTACTGATATGGATTTTTTAATTCGTTTGTGGAACAAAATTCAGCAAAGGAGCCGTAGGGCAAAAGCGCCCATGCTTTTGCATGAGGATTTTAATCTGACTTACCGAATTATTCGAGATCTTTTTACTGAAGATATTGATGAGTTTGTAGTCAATTCTAAAAAAGAATATCAAAATATTATCAGTTTTCTTGATGCACTCTTTCTGCTTACTTTGAAACCCCGTGTGTCTTACTTTAATGGAGATAAGCCGATTTTTGAGGCATATAACATTGAAAAAGAAATTCATCGTGCTCTGGAGAAGAAAGTATGGTTAAAATGTGGGGGCTACTTAGTATTTGATGAAGTAGAGGCATTAACTGTGATCGATGTAAATACCGGTAAATATGTCGGCGGAAAAAAGATGAAAAATACCATTTTAAAAACTAATTTACAAGCTGCTGATGAGATTGCCAGACAATTAAGACTAAGGGATATTGGTGGAATTATTGTCATCGATTTCATTGATATGGATAATAAAGAAGACCAGGAAAAAGTTTTTAAAAAGTTGGAAGAAGCACTTAAAAAGGATAGGACAAAATCTAATGTTGTTCAGACGACAGAGCTGGGATTGGTTGAAATGACTCGTAAACGTTCTAAAAGGGATTTGGATTCACTGTTGCGGGTTTCTTGTCCTTATTGTTCGGGCAATGGTCGAATATTATCTCCCGAAACAGTTAGCAATCAAGTGATTCATAAACTGGAGGATTTATGTCAGCACTCAAAGGCGGAAGCTATTTTTTTAGGCGTTCATCCTAAAGTAGAGGAAGAATTGTCCGGCAGTAAGATGATGCTAATGAAACAATTAGAGAAAGATTATGGTAAAACTATCTATATCAAAGGGTTGCAGGATCTTCATATAGAGAAAATTAAAGTGATCGCCGTAGGTAGAAAGAAGGAAATAAAAAAAATTGTAAAAGTGTTATAATAGATTTCATTGATCACAGACTGGATAGTGTGATACGGTTTTATGATTAGTAATGATCTAATAAAAAATGATTTGACATGGTAAGCCATATATGATAAATTTTATAAGCCAACTACGCACTGCATAGGTTGGAAAGCACTTTGCTACCTATACAGGCGACTATATGAATCAGGAGGAAAGGACTAAAATGCATGCAGTGATTGCAACAGGTGGGAAACAATACCTGGTAAAAGAAGGAGATATCATCAAGGTAGAAAAAATTGAAGCTAAAGAAGGCGAGAAAGTGAAATTAGACCAGGTATTGATGTTGGAAAAAGACGGAGAATACCAATTTGGTCAGCCCTTAGTTGAGAATAGTTTTGTAGAAGGGAAGGTTTTAAAACAAGGAAGGGCTAAGAAAGTTGTTGTTTTCAAGTTTAAGCCAAAGAAAAAATACCAGAAAAAAATAGGTCATCGACAGTCTTTTACGGAAATAAAGATTGAACAGATTGGTGATGCTAAATAAATTTACTGGTTGAATGTTATCGTTTTTCAAAGAGAGGTGAGGCAATATGGCACATAAAAAAGGACAGGGATCAGCCAAAAATGGTCGCGATAGTATATCGAAGCGGCTTGGAGTTAAAAAGTATGGTGGTCAGTTCGTTCGTAGCGGTAATATTATCATTAGGCAGAGGGGTACCAGTATTTTACCTGGTAAGAACGTAGGACGTGGTTCAGATGATACACTTTTTGCCCTGATTGATGGATATGTGGATTTTAAGACCAGAGGGAAAAAAAGAAAACAGGTATCCGTTAATGCTGCGGAAAAGGAGTAAGCAAGAGTAAAAAGTACCCTGGGTTTTGCAAAAAACTCAGGGTTTTTTGTTATCTGGATAATGTTAGTTGGAATAAATTAAAAGGAAAAGGAAAAGGATTATAATGTTTTCTGATCAGGTTACGATTGCAGTAAAAGCAGGTAAGGGTGGTGACGGTGCGGTTAGCTTTCGCAGGGAACGTTTTGTTCCTAAAGGTGGTCCAGATGGTGGTGATGGTGGAAGAGGTGGAGATGTTATCATTCAGGCTGATTTACATACCAGAACATTAATTCAACTCTATCGTAATCCTCATTGTCAGGCAGAAAGTGGTGGAAGTGGAAGGGGACAGAAAAAGAATGGTAGAGACGGGCAAGATTTAGGGATAAAGGTACCGATAGGAACAATAGTGGAAGATATAGAAAAACAAGAAATCCTTGCTGATTTGTCCAAAGCGGGTGAACAGATATGCGTAGCCCAGGGTGGTTCAGGGGGAAAAGGGAATTATCGTTTTAGAAATTCAACACACCAAACTCCGAGATTTGCACAGAAAGGTGAAATGGGTGAAGAACGAAAGATTAAATTAAATCTAAAACTCATTGCTGATGCAGGGCTGGTTGGATTTCCAAATGCTGGTAAGTCTACTCTTCTTTCGCGTGTTTCAGCTGCCAGACCAAAAATTGCCGATTATCCTTTTACTACCATGGAACCTCACTTAGGTGTAGTTAAAGTTGATGAGGAGAATTCCTTCGTGATGTCTGATATTCCCGGATTAATAGAGGGCGCTCATCGTGGAGTAGGATTGGGCACCCGTTTTTTGAAGCATATTGAAAGAACCAAAGTTATTGTTCATATTATTGACGGTTCTCGGGTAACATCTGAAAACCTGTTTCAGGATTACCAAATTATCGAAAATGAATTAACAAAATATGCACCATTTTTGGAGAAAAAAGAAAAAATAGTGGTTATTAATAAAATTGACTTACCGGAAGTGAAAATCAAAGAAGAGTGGATAAAACAACTATTTTTAAAGAAAGATATTCCTGTCCTGTTTATTTCGGCTGTTAGTGGAGAGGGTGTTCAGAAGCTTATTTATCAGCTGTACCGTTCAATTCGTATTACCGATCAAAGAGAGGACGAAAAACTATTGACAAAACAGCAGGAAAAGTTACCTCATTATCAACATGAACCAGACTTTGTTATAAAAAAGGAAGGTACTGTTTTTGTCATTGAGGGAGTAAAAATTACTAAAATGGCCTACCAGTACGATTTAAATAATCCTCAGGCCTTGGAATATTTTCAAAAAAAGTTGAAAAATTTAGGTATTGAAAAAGCATTAAGGAAAAAAGGAATTTCAGATGGTGATAGGGTTAAAATTGGCCAGAAAAATTTTTACTTTTATTTATAGGTACTATATAATATAATATTATGTAAAATAAAAATGAACTCTTTACATTGTCCTCTCTGTAATCAAAAATAATGAAAAAAATTAATGATCTGGGTGAATAAAATGAATTATAAATCATTACATATATTTCTAAAAAATATCTTCAGCGGATTATCTTTCCCAAGAATATTTTGTTTATTCTTGGTCACCATTCTATTTTTCTTTTTTCCTTTAGTAAAAGTTGCCGTTGGTTCAGAAGCTTCCAGTTTTGCTGTCTATTATTTTAATAATCAGACCAAAAACAGCGATTGGCAATGGCTGGAAAGAGGATTACCGGACATGTTAGACCATACATTTTCTCAATTTGATCAGTTTCAATATATTTCACTGCCTAAAATTGATGAGCTATTAGATACTGATGAATTTAGTGGATTGTCAGAAAATAAAGATTTATCGTTATTTCGCAATTTAGACAACCTGCTGAAAGTAGATTTAATATTTACTGGTAATTATACTCTGGATCAACAGGGTAACATCCGTTTAGATTTAATGATGTATCAATCTCAAATAGATGAATTGCTTGAATTCCGGGAGATGACTGTATCACCTGAAAGTCTTTTTCAGCTAAAGGAGGATATTGCCAGAGTGATATTGAGAGAATCAGGTATTGTGATGGACGAAGAACTGGCAATGTACCTAAAAGATAATGTTACTACTTCCCCGATAGCTTTACAATATTATTATCAGGCAATAGAATTAAAAAATCAGGCAATTCGGGAATATCAGGGAATTGACTTTCCCAGCAAACCTTTATGGGCAAAGGCGATTGAATATGGTGAAAAGGCAGTAGCTGAGGATCCTGATTTTGCTGATGCCTATTACCTGTTGGTGGAGATTTACGGGAGAACAAAATGGACTATTCGTGAAGCCAGAAGTCTGGAAAAGTTTATTGCAACTGCGGAAAATAATTCCAATATCCAAATAAGTTATAATCAGCTATCTGAATCGCTTTATCATTTGGCCTATTACAAATATTCAGAGGGGGACCTTGTTTCAGCAATTGGTCATCTGGAAGACTCTATTGCCTATAACCCCAATAATGTCCAGGCAAGAACGTATTTGATGAATATTTATTATCAGGTTGGTCAAGATTCTCAAGCATTGCAACAGGCAGAGGAAATTAAAAGAATTAGGCCACGCAGCCAGGAACTAAACTGGCTTACAAGTAAAGCCCAAAGAGCAGCAACGTATGGCAAGGAAGCATTTGATAGTTACGAAAAAGGCTATCATGCCTATATTAGTAAGGATTACGTTGAAGCTATCCAGTTACTGGAACATGCGATACGGATAAGCAGTGGTTTTAAGGATGCCTATTATTATCTTGCTTTAAGTTATTATCATTATGGAAATCTGGAAGAAGCGATTCGAAACTGGGAAGAAGCGATTCAGTTGGATTCTTTCGATAATAATGCCAGAATTTATCTCAATAAAGCAAAGGAAGAAAAAAAATATGGAAGAGATGTGGTATGGAGTTTTAATCAGGGGTATAAGCATTATATTTCAGGAGAGTATGAAGAAGCATTGATGGTTTTTAAGAGAGTTGTCAATATGAACCCTGATTTTGAGAAAGCCAGAATGTATTTAATGAGGACTTATTACCATTTGAATCAAATGGATGAATATTTAGAGGAAAGAAAGAAAATCGGTGAAAGTGAAGCATTCACTGATGATTGGGGGAAAGAATACTATCTGCTGGCATATGATTTTTACTCTTTAGGAGAATATGATATTGCGTTGGAAAACCTAAAGGAAGCACTGGAGGTTAATTCTGATTATCTTGCAGCCAGGTTTCTGATTGCAGAAACTTATTTTCAGCTAAATTATTTTGAGGAAGCCATCCTTCATTATCAATACATAGTCGATAATTTTACCGAAAGCGAATATTATGACAATGCCTTATTAGGTGGAGGATGGTGTGCTTATTTACTGGGTGATTATCAACAATCAGAAGAATATTTGGAATTATTAGTGAAAGAATTTCCCAAGAGCTCCTTGTATCAAGAGGCTCTTTATAAATTAGGGAGGGTTTATTTCAGGCAAGAAAAATATAATGACACCATAGATGTTTATGAAGAATTAAGGACACTTGACTCCCCGGAATATAATGTCTTGGAAAATCAATATCTTTTAGGTCAATCCTATTTTTGGGTAGAGGACTACACAAGAGCAAAGACTCTCTTACAAGACATTATAGAAAATCACCCGAATTTTGATTTAATTGACGAAACTCAATATTATTACAGCTTTAGTCTGTTCAAAGAAGAACAATATCAGGAGGCTACCGTAATCTTAGAGAACTTAGCCGCAAAGGAAGATAGCCAGGTCAGGGAAGAAGCATCATATCTCTTAGGAAGATCATTGCTTGAATTAAAAGAATATGATAGAGTGATTGAGATTAATCTTTCTTTATTGGAACAAGGTATCAATAATAGTATGGTGGAAGGAGTATTATTTGATTTAGGGCTATCTTATGCCCGAAAAGGTGAGGACGAAGAAGCTATTTCGTATTTTAAACGTGTTATGGATGAGTATCCACAGGGAGAGTTAGCCAAAATAAGCAAGATAGAATCAGCCCAGAGTTATTACCAACTGGGACAATACCAGGATACACTGGAAATATTGGAAAATATTGATACCAAAGAAGCTTTGGAAATTAAAATCGATTCAGCAAGAAAATTAGGTGATGAAAATCAACTCCTTACCCTTTACCAAGAGTTGGGAGAAAAATATCCGGATGATGATGTAACAATAGAGGGATATTTTTCTTTAGCAACTTCTCAATTTGATAGCGGTAAATTTCAAGAGGCGATTCATACCTTACAATTGATGGAAAGTATGACTAAAACAGCAGAAATTGCTAAAGAAATTGATTACTGGCAGGGATTAAGTTTTTATCGCTTAGGAGAATATTCCCAGGCCAAGGAATACTTTCAACGAATTGATTACCTGGCAGGGGATGAAATTGCCACAAGATCTTTGTATATGTTGGGCGAAACATGTTATCAACAGGAGGACTATGCTCAAGCAGTCGAATATTATCAAGATTTTCTACAACATTATGATTCGCATTCGCTGGCAGAGCATGTTCATTACAATATTGCCTGGAGCCATTTAAACAATACTGATTACGCTAATGCGTTGTCATCATTTAACCTGCTTATTCAAAGATATCCTGAAAGTCAATTTTTAGAAGAAAGTCTTTTTTTGATGGGTAAAATACAATTTTTAGCTGCAAACAATAATGAGTCCAGATTGAAATTAAAGAATTTCATCAAGGAATATTCAGAAAGCCAGTATCAGGAAGAGGCAATCTATCTTATTGCCCAGATCGATTTAGAAGAACAGCAATGGATAGATAGTATTATTTATTTTGAAAGATTAATCAATGAATATCCCGATAGTCGTTATTTACCAGGATCTTTATATGGACTTTGCTTGAGTTATTTCCAAAAAGAGGAATACAATAAGTCGCTGAGTGTGGGTGAAAGGTATTTAAATTCCTTTGCCGGAGGGTCTTTTGAATGCGATATTTTATATATTACTGCTGTCAGCCTGGAAGAATTGGGAAACAAAGCTGAGGCAAGAGAAAAGTACGAGCAGATTATTTCCAGTTGTGAAGGGAGTACTTATATTGACAGTGCCAGGAAACAATTGGAGTTCATTAACCCAGAGTAACAAAAATGACGGCTATAACTGGAAAACAATATTTGTGTTTAGATAAAAAAATTTAGTTCATAAGATATACAGATTTTATATAATTTAGAGGAGGCAACTATCTAATGTTTGATCTATTTACCAAAGGCGGTTTCTTAATGTACCCCATATTTTTCTGTTCTTTGTTGGCGATTGCCATTTTTTTTGAAAGAATGTTTTACTTGAAAAGTATTAAAACTTCGACTCGCAAGTTCGGTCGTCGTATTAGTGATCTAATCAGAAAAGGAAATATTAATTTTGCGATTAATGCCTGTCGTAAAAATTATTCCCCTATATCTCAAATCATTTTAGCAGCTTTATTAAAATATGGCGGTTCAAGAGAGGAAATAAAAGAAGCAATTGAAGATACTGCCACCCAAGAGGTATCCGTATTAGAAAGAAATTTGCCAATTCTAGCAACTGTCGGAAACATTGCCCCTTTATTAGGGTTATTAGGTACAGTTTTTGGAATGATCAAAGGCTTTCAGGTTATTTCGGCAATGGGTGTTGGCAATCCAGAGGCATTAGCGGGAGCAATATCCGAAGCTTTGCTGACTACCGCTTTTGGCCTTTCGGTGGCTATTCCTACTATCGTTGCCTATAACTATCTTATCCACCGAGTAGATAGGCAGATTAAGGAGATGGAATCAACCAGTGTGGAAATTTTAGAGCTCTTATCAGTTAAACCTAAAATGAATGAGGAAGGTGTGAAATTAGATGAAATTTTATCATCCTAATAATAAGACCCTTAAATTTGATTTAACCCCTCTGATTGATGTGGTCTTTTTGTTACTCATCTTTTTTATGCTGACCACAACATTTATTAATGTCGAGAGCGGCGTAAAAGTAAACTTACCCAGTGGTGATTTTGCAGCCGTAGACGAGATACAGAATGTAGTGGTAGCTATTACTGAGAATAATGTTTTATACCTAAATAACCGCTTGATTGATCCCAATGATTTACCCGAGAGCATCAATGAAGAAATTAGAGATAATCTTGATACTTTAATTGTGTTAGAAGCAGACCAGAATATCACACATGGCAAAGTTGTACGCGTGATGGATTTAATAAAGAAAGGCGGAGCGAATAGAATTGCCATTGCTACAAGACCGATTGAAAGAAATTAGTGAGGAAAATAAAATGTTGGCGCAAAATGTAATTGGGACAGATATAGATAAAAATAGGGTGATAGAGTAAAGATGGCTGGATACAGGGCACAAAGAAGAAAAACACGTTCTAAGAGTTTTTTAGGTCGATCTTTTTTGATATCAATATTGATTAATCTATTATTCATCTTTGTTTTTAGTAATCTTATTACTTTTGATATCTTGAATTTTCCTGAAGAAGAAATTATTGAAGTGACCATGGTAGAGTTACCCTCTATTCAAAATCCCGCCACAATAAGACCTGAAATTATCAGGGAAGAACCCGTTGCCGAATTAGATGTAAAACCAAGAGTAGAACCTGTATTGCCTGAACCTGCCAGAATTCAGGAAATTGAAACCCAACCACTAGTGGAGAGGGAAGAAACCGTTACTGAAAGTAGTCCCAGAGTAGAGGTAAAGATGCCTGAAATGGAAATTCCTGCTTCAGAAGAAATGGCACAGGAACAGGAAGAGGTTTCCGTAAGGCAGGAAGTGCAGGTTGCTACCGGATCATTAAGTCCTACCCTTAGCAGCAGAAGAGAAGTGGAAGGGGAAATATTAGAGCAAGGGCAATATGAAATTCAGGCAAGATTAGGGGTTGAGGAGAGAGAGCGCATTGAATCTACCTATGGAACCGTTGTAACACCTGGAAAAATAAGTACCTTGCCTGCAGCGATACAAAAAGAATCTCCTTTTGGAAACCGCCCTTTGGCTGTGATGATTGATAATGCCACAAACGCCCGTCCTCAAAGCGGTTTAAATAAAGCAAATGTTGTCTATGAGGTATTGGCTGAGGGAGGGATTACCCGTTTTTTGGCTGTTTACTCTACTGAGGAGTCTGACAATGTGGGACCTGTTCGCAGTGCCCGGCCCTATTTTATCACGAAAGCATTAGAGCATAGTGCTATCTATGTACATGCCGGAGAAAGTCCTGAGGCGGCCATATTTATCAGAGAAGAAAGAATAGATGATATTAATGAATTTCTTCATTTTCAGCCGTTCTGGAGAACTCAGAATCGCATAGCACCTTACAATCTCTATACTTCCACGGAACAGCTGAGAAAAGAAGCAAAGAAACTAGGTTATGTCGAGATGATTAATAAGGAATATTTTCAGTTTGAGACCGATCAAGACGAAGTGCTTGGAGGGAAAGAAGTTTCTAGCATTGATATCAGGTATAATACTGATTATTTGGTACGTTATCAATACATCCCGGAAACTCAAACCTATAAACGTTTTATTAATGGAGAACCTCATATTGATGCAGTGATAGGGAGACAACTTGAGGTAAGGAATCTTATCATTCAACATACTGAGAGAAAGGTGCTGGATGATGAAGGACGACTGGCTATTGATTTTGTGGGACAAGGCAAAGGATTGATTATCTTTAACGGTAGATCGGAAGAAATTAACTGGGTAAAAGATAGCCTGGAAGCTCGTACGCTTTTTTATAATCAAGAAGGGAATCGACTGGCTGTACAGCCGGGCAATGTTTGGATTCAGGTGACTCATCCGGACACGGTAGTTATTTATTAAATTAGTATCGAGTATCGTGTATATAGTATCGAGTCCAATGAAATGATTAAAAACGAAAGTAAGATCATTTTAAAATCAAGGCACAATACTATATCAAACAAATTGTAACTTTATAATAACTTTGTGAAATAATGATAGTAGTTAAGACTAAATGAAGGCAAAGATGAAGCAACAGAAGGAATTAATAGAATATTTTATAGATTATTTGTCCCTCGAAAGAGGATTAGCCTACAATACGATTGTATCCTATCGCTATGATTTATCCAAATTTTATGAATTTGTTGTTATTGGGAACCATCTTACTTTTCAGACCGTGGACAGTGAAATATTTTCTAAATATTATCACTATTTAGGGAATGTTCATTTGGGTATCAATTCTATATTTCGTAATCTGGTGGCACTTAAAATGTTTTACCGTTTTCTATTAACTGAGGGTTATATTAAAGATGACTTTACTCGTTTTATTGAATTTCCGAGGCTGACAAAAAGGTTGCCTCAAACATTAAGTTTAAAAGAGTTAGATAAGCTACTGGCAAAAAAGAATTTTAACGGAATATTGGGGAAAAGAGATCAGGCCATTATTGAACTTTTATATGCTACTGGCATGAGGGTCACAGAATTAACCAGTTTACCAAGAAATGATGTTAAATTGGATCATAAACTTTTGAAGTGTACGGGTAAAGGCAATAAAGAAAGATGGATTCCCTTTAGTGACAGAGCTCATAGTATTTTAAATGAATATATTCAATTGATTAGGCCTCGCTTAGTAAAAAACAACAGAGATCCAAATTGGTTATTTTTAAATAGTCATGGTCATGCTATTTCTCGCCAAGCAGTATATTATCTGATTAAAAGTTATGCTAAAAAATCGGGCATAAAAAAGAATGTAACTCCACATACATTAAGACATACACTGGCAACACATCTGATTGAGAATGGTGCAGATTTAAGAACGGTGCAGGAGATGTTGGGGCATTCTGATATTTCCACTACTCAACTCTATACCCATGTAAGTAGAAAATGGATTAAGGAAGAATATTTTAAAGCTTTTCCAAGAGTATAAACAGTATCGAGTATGTAGTATTGAGTTAAAAAATAAAATACAGTAACAAGTAATGAACAAGAATTAATTATATCTAAGCAAGGAATACTTACTTGTATAAGAGAAAGATGAAACAATTAATTCGAGTTACATTACTTTTTATAGGATTATAGGAGACAGTCAATGGAAAAAATGTTGGAAAAAATAGAAGAAAGTGTTCAATCTATATGGGAATACAGTAAAGTTAAACCGGAAATTGCAATTATTCTGGGGACTGGTCTGGGTGGATTAGCCGAAGATATTGAAGAAAGTGTAGTCATACCCTATGAAAAAATTGAAAATTTTCCTGTTTCTACCGTACATGGGCATAGTGGCAATCTGGTAATAGGAAGATTGGAAGGAAAGAAAGTGGTAGCAATGCAGGGTAGATTTCATTATTATGAGGGCTATAGTATGAAACAAGTTACCTTTCCGGTAAGAGTAATGAAAGAATTAGGTGCTACTATCATTATTATTTCTAATGCAGCGGGTGGCATGAATCGATTTTTCGAGAGAGGTGATCTGATGCTGATTGCTGATCATATTAATTTGCTGGGAGATAATCCGTTAATTGGGCCAAATGATGAGAAATTAGGACCCCGTTTTCCTGATATGTCCCAGGCCTATGATTTAGAATTAATTAAATTAGCAGAAAGGGTTGCTCTAAAGGAAGGGATTCGACTTCACAAAGGAATTTATGCCGGGTTACCCGGTCCGATGCTGGAAACACCAGCAGAATATCGATTCCTGATAAAAATGGGTGCAGATGCAGTGGGGATGTCTACGATCCCGGAAGTGATAGTTGCTAATCATATGGGAATGCGTGTGCTGGGAATGTCCTGTATAACAGATTTAGCAATTGATGGCGTTGTGCAGAAAGTTCATTTCAAGGAAATTTTAAAAGCAGCAGCTCAGTCAGAACCAATTATGACTCGGATTGTAAAAAAGGTGATCAATCATATTGATAAATAATCTTATTAAAATAGCTTTTTTGTCAACTTTACCGGTAACCGAATTAAGAGGGGCTATACCTATTGCTATCAGCTATTATCATTTACCTGTACTTCCCAGTTATCTATTTGCAGTTTTAGGTAATCTTATTCCGGCAATTTTTTTATTAATTTATCTAAAGCCTTTCTCGGAATTTTTGCGAAGGTGGCATGTATTTGATTTATTCTTTAGCTGGTTATTTCAAAGGACTAGAAAACATGAAAAAAGATATGAAAAATATGGAGCACTGTTTTTATTATTTTTTGTTGCCATACCCTTTCCCGGAACGGGTGTCTGGACCGGTTCGGTAGCAGCATTTTTATTTGGTATTCGTTTCTGGTATGCTTTCCCTATGATGGTTGGTGGTGTTATCATTGCTGGGCTTATTGTTACCTGGGCGAATTTGGGTATTATTAATTTATTTGTCTATTGAAGTGGATTTTCTTTTTTTTGTATAAGATTTGTCAACTAAATGATCAACAAGGTATGAGTATAGTAGGAGAATTAAAATTATCAATATGAGAAAAACAATAGAATGGAAAGAAAATCGGGTGCTGATGATTGATCAGAGGAAGTTGCCTCATCAACTTAAAATGTTGAGTTGCAAGGATCATCATGAAGTAGCTGATGCGATAAAAAAAATGGCTATCAGGGGAGCGCCTGCTATTGGTGTTGCTGCAGCATATGGAATGGCCCTTGCAGCCAAAAACATAAGAACAAAGAATCACATTCAATTTATTAAGGAATTAGATAATGCGAGAAAAGAATTATCTCTAACCAGGCCTACCGCAGTAAACCTGTTCTGGGCTTTAAAAGAGATTTGGAGTGTTATCGAGCACAAAGAACAATCAATCAGTGAATGGCAGGAAAAAATATTGTTAAAGGCAGAGCAAATTGCAGAACAGGATATTCAAATCAACTATATGATTGGTAAAAACGGTGTAGCGTTATTTAGTGACGGAGATCATATTTTAACACATTGTAACGCAGGGTCATTGGCAACTGTTTTTTATGGCACAGCTTTGGGTGTAATTCGGTCGGTTTTTAAAAATAAAGAGGGAATAAAAATTTTTGCTGATGAAACACGACCGGTTTTGCAGGGTGCCAGATTAACGGCCTGGGAGTTGCAATCTGAGGATATTCCAACAACCCTAATCTGTGATTCTGTTGCGGGTTTTTTGATGTCCCAGGGGAAAATAAACAAAGTTATTGTCGGTGCTGATCGGATAGCGTCTAACGGTGATGTGGCCAATAAAATTGGTACTTATAGTCTTTCGGTTTTGGCAAAGGAACATCAAATTCCTTTTTATGTGGCAGCTCCCTTTTCCACAATTGATTTTTTTATAAAAAGCGGTTCTGAAATACCGATTGAAGAGCGGGCTCACGATGAAGTTACAATAATCATGGGGCAATCAATCGCTCCAGTTGGAATTGATGTATACAATCCAGCATTTGATGTTACTCCAAGCCATAATATTTCAGCTATAATTACAGAAAAGGGTGTCATTTGGCCTCCTTTTACTGCTAATCTGGAAAATGTAATAAAGAAATCAGCGAAGGGAAGGATAGAGGAAAGTAATGCAAAATTTCAATAAATTGTTGATTAATGGTGGGAGTCCACTAAAGGGTATCGTTGCAATAGACGGTGCTAAAAATTCTGCACTCTCTATTATGGCTGCTTGTCTTCTATCTCGAGAGGTTAGTATTTTAGAGAATGTCCCCAGGTTAAAAGATGTTTATAGTATGATTGAAGTGATCAAAACATTAGGAGTTCAAGTGGAATGGAAAGATGATAATACACTTTTCATAGATCCTGATGACTTTAATAATTATGAAGCTCCCTATGAATTAGTCAAGACCATGAGGGCATCTTTCTTGGTGATGGGACCACTATTGGCAAGGCTAAAAAAGGCCAAAATATCACTTCCGGGAGGATGCGCTATTGGTGCCAGACCGGTTGATTTTCATTTGAAAGGATTTCGAGAATTAGGAGCCAATATTAACACTGAAAAAGGATATATTAAAGCAGAGGTAAAAAATTTAAAAGGGAATGAAATCTACATTGATTTTCCCAGTTTGGGCGCAACTGAAAATATTATGATGGCTGCTTCATTGGCAGATGGGAATACTACCATAGAGAACGCGGCAAAAGATCCGGAAGTAATAGAATTAGGGAATTTTTTGAACAAAATGGGAGCCAGAATTGATGGCTTGGGCAGTGATATTATCACCATTCAAGGCGTAAAAAATCTCAAAGGGGTACGCTATCGCATTATCCCTGACCGAATAGAGGCTGGTACCTATATGGTTGCGGCAGCAATTACCGGAGGGAATGTAGAAATAAAGCATGTAAATGCCTATTACTTAAAATCATGTATTGTCAAGTTAGAAGAAGCCGGTTTAGATGTGGACATTAAAGAAGATAGCATAATTATTTCCGATTCAGGTGACATAAAATCAGTTGATATTAAAACCATGCCCTTTCCAGGATTTCCTACTGATATGCAAGCACAGTTTATGGCCTTGATGACCATTGCCAATGGAACCAGCATTATCACTGAAAATGTGTTTGAAAGTCGTTTTACACATGCCGGTGATTTAAGAAGAATGGGAGCAGACATCAAAATAGAAGGTAGAAACAGTATTATTAAAGGAGTAAAAAAACTTAGCGCAGCTCCAGTTATGGCATCTGATTTGAGAGGAGGAGCAGCTTTGGTATTGGCAGGCTTGGTTGCGGAAGGAACCACAGAAATTAGTAGAATTTACCATATCGATCGAGGTTATGTTAAACTGGAGGAAAAATTGAGAACTTTAGGTGCAAATATCAGGAGAGAATGAAAAGTAGGATCGAAAAATAAAATATATCTTTTAATTATGATACAATGTTATTTACTATACTTGCTACGCGATAATAAGATAATAAGTAAATTGCGATAAACTAAGGAAAGGAATTTGTAAGGAGGTAGCTTTCAATATGCTGGGTATGGACAAAAGCTTAGGTATCGATTTAGGAACCGTAAGTGTATTAATATTTCAAAAAGGGAAAGGGATTGTTTTACAGGAACCTTCTGTAGTATCCATTTACAGGGATACGGGAAAAGTATTTGCAGTGGGTAAGGATGCTAAAGAAATGCTGGGGAAAACTCCTGGGAACATTATAGCCCTGGAACCTATGAAAGCCGGAGTGATTGCTGATTATGATGTGACAGAAAAAATGTTGACCTATTTTATAAAAAAGGTATCTTCTAACTCAAAATTATTTCGACCACAGGTAGTTATATGTGTACCAGCTGGTGGTACTGAAGTGGAGAAGAGGGCAGCTCTGGAAGCAGCAGTTCAAGCAGGTGCTAAAAAGGCTTACTTAGTGGAAGAATCCATTGCTGCTGCTATTGGCGCCGGTTTGGACATTAGTGAACCTTATGGCAATATGGTGGTGGATGTCGGAGGGGGAACGACAGATATTGCCGTTATTTCTTTAGGAGGAATCGTAGAAAGTGAATCCTTGCGCATTGCCGGTAATAATTTCGATGAAGATATTATTAAATATATTAAAAGCAAGTACAATCTCATGATTGGAGAAAAAACAGCCGAAAATTTAAAAATTGTTATTGGTACAGCTATGGAGCCGGAAACCGAAACCTATGCCGAAATAAGAGGAAGAGACCTTGTTTCCGGATTACCTAAAACCATTGAGGTGGGTTCATCTGAGGTACTTGAGGCAATTTCCAAAACCTTAGAAATGGTATTAGATGGCATTAAGATGGTGCTAGAAAGGACACCTCCTGAGCTCTCTGCTGATATTGCCGATAAAGGAATGATCCTTACCGGGGGCGGAGCCCTGTTAAGAAATTTTGATGTTTTGCTAACCAAAGTAAATAGAATACCTGTTTATGTTGCTGAAAATCCGATATCTTGTGTTGCCTTAGGTGCCGGAAAAGTATTAGATCAGATTCACCTATTAAAACAGGGATTAATCAGTAGTACGCAACGTTAATAGGTATTCCTGAAAAAGAATTATTGAAAGCTAAATATGAAAATGATTATAATGTGTTTCAAACTAAATGATAAGCAGCAAACCTTTAAACAAATTGCTCTTTTTTCTTTTCTATTCCTATTATTTTTTGTAATGACACAATTGGTTATTAATGCTCAGGAAGAGTTTATTTTTATTGACGAAATAGAGGCGGGAATGGAAGGTATTGGCAAGACTGTATTCTCGGGAACAGAGATAGAAGAATTTG
>CAYSAA010000187.1:0-3927 GCA_964428905.1 uncultured Atribacterota bacterium | reverse complement strand
TGAACTAAAAACAAAAAACATAAATGAATAATGCACTACTTAGTTATTCCCTATTTTTTTGAAAAATAGTCATGCGTCGTGCGTATTTCGTATTGCGCATCAAAGACAGTAATGAGTAATGAGTAACAAGTAATGAGCAAGAAATTATTTAACCAACAAATAGGTAACACTTTTTAATTATTCCAAATTAAGTTCAATCTGGAGTGCTCTATTTATTTCATTCATTATATCAGCAGATAGAGAAGTAATTTTTTCACCAAGTTCTTCCTTTTCGATGGTAAAGATAGAATCGGTAAATCCACTTATCTATCGAGCATCTAAGTATAAATGGATGAGATTCACGAGCTGTTAAAGCAGGCCTGTGATAGCAAGTATAAAAGATCTGAAGTAGGAAATTAATCCATTAATAATTCGTTCAGGCCGGTTATCGTACTTTTCTTCCGGTGAGTTCTGGTATTTGTAATCTCTACCAATATTAATTCTAAGGTTGTAAAAACTTTAGCTTTTGTCATATGCCCACCACAGACACTTCCATCTTCTTTCCCAAGTAAAACATGCAAATGAACCACTAATTCCTTATCCATGGGAAAAACATTACCCTCGAGGGATAAAATTTCATAGGGACCCTCCATTTTAAATTCATTTGTCTTGGAAGGCTCCATAGGTATTTTGATCCCTGCTAAGAGATCCCTGAATACAACATCCCTGACGCTCCCAATTGCCGAAACAATTAAAGCATGGGTTATGCTATTCTCAGTGCAAAAATTGATGATTTTTTGAGGAATATCATCTTCAGGTATCATCCTGATGATATATGGATTACCAAACTCAACCTTTTCAAAAAATGATCTATGCATTAAAATCTGCTCCTTTCAAAATTACAAATCTTCCAATCAGCTAATCTATCTGTCTGCCAATCAATCCTTTATCAGCCACTTCCAGAGGGGAATCATAGTAATGGAAATATTACCGGATTGATAGATGTCTTCCTCATCATCGGTAATGAGAGTCAGCTTTGGCTTTTTTAATTCATGATGGGCTTTAATTAGGGCCTGTATTTCACGGTTTCTGGTATTTGGGTTGCTCAGGTTGTAGCATACTTGAATCATTTCCTCTATTTCTCTTCCGGAACGAATCGCCAGGTCAACTTCTCTTCCCTTTTCATCTTTCCAATAGTAAAGTTCTTTATTTTGCCTTTTTAATTCCAGGAAAACAAGATTTTCATAAATGTGTCCTATATTTTTAGAAAATTGAAAAGAAACTGATTGGGCTAGCGCAGTATCAATGGTATAGATCTTGGATGGATTATAGATCTGACGTTTGATAGAATAGTCAAACAAGTCCACCTGAAAGAACAGATAGACCTCTTCTAAGATTTCCAAAAAATGTTTGATGGTATTAAGACTTTTGGCATCTACTAACTGTTGAAGTTTTTTATAACTATGCATCGTGGCAATATTGGATGCCAGAAACAGACATAATTCCCGAAGGGCTTGATTCTTTCTGATGGTATAACGGGGCAGAATATCGCGATAAATAAAATCTTTAAAATATTGTTCCAGTAAGGTAGGGTCATTGCTTTTTATTACCTCGGGATAACCACCCAATTTTAGATATTCCTGGAAGGTATTTTTTATTCTTGCCCTATCTGCGGTAATATTAAGAGATTGATCATCATATTTAATTTCTTTATACTGTAAAAATTCCCTGAAAGAAAAAGGGAAATTCGTAATCACCCGGTTTCTGCCGGTTAAGGTGCTGCTAACTTCGGAGTGTAGAAGGTTCCGATTGGAACCGGTTATAAATATCTTAATCTGATACATTTCATAAAGGCGATTTACCCATTTTTCCCATTCCGGGATATTCTGAATTTCATCCAGGAAAAAATAACTTTTTTTATTGGGGGCATTCTCTTCCAGAAAGACTTCATAAATTAGATTAAAATCACTGACCTTAAATTCAATAAATCGTTCATCTTCAAAATTAAGATAGAGGATATTCGTTAAAGGAATATGATTGTCTTTGATTAAATCAGCACAGACCAATTTCATCAAACTGGATTTACCACCTCTTCTGGTGCCGGTGATGAATATAATTTCTTTAGATGACAGATAGGATTGAATGGTTTTTTGTATTTCCCTGGGGATAAGAGAATCATCCGGAGAGGTAAATCTTTCTCGATATTCCAATATTAATTCTTTTATTTTATTTCTTTCCATTTGTTTTATTTTTCCCTTTTATCATAATATTGCATTAGTATTATAATATATTATATCATATATTGCAATAGGAATAATAAAAGATCCTATATTGCGTCGTGCGTATTTCGTACAGTAATGAGTAATAAGTGATGAGTGAAAATTTACCGATTAACCGGTTTGGCAATTATTAAGGTGCAAGATGCAAGAAAAAAACAGTTTTCGGTTATCGGTTTTCGGTTTTCAGATCAATACTAAGAATTCAAGTATAATTGGATGAGATTGCCACGAAATGATAAATCATTTCTCGCAATGACAATAAGAAAAAACTCATTCGCAATGACAGAAAAAGTATACCGTATTCCGTATAGCGTATAACGTTAAATACAGTAATTAGTAATCAGTGACGAGTGATAAGCAAAATTGGAATAATGCAATATTGCAAGATTAGGAATTAAAATATTGCTAATTTTTATGGATTCATGCTTTTTGTTTTATCTGAAACTAAGTAACAATTAAATGAATTAACTGATTAACCTTCTCCTATTTCCACAAGAATTTGCCGATGTGTTTATTCAGTTTTTTGCCCACAATTTTATTCTTTGCCCGGCGAGCAATTTTCTTGGAATTCCCGCTGGCAACTTTGCTGATGTCATTTGCTGCCCGGGCTAATTTGTAGAGCATGCTGACCAGTTTGGACATGATTTTCCTCCCATTATACTTTGGGTAGAAATGTGAGCTTTATGGTTTTCGGTTGTCAGTTTTCAGTTTTTGGTTTTTAGACTAATACACTAATAAGAATTCAAGTATAAGTGTATGAGATTGCCGCGTAAACTAAAGCTTACTCGCAATGACAGAAACAGTATGCCGTATAAAGTATAGCGTATAACGTTCACCTCCACCTTAATCCTCCCCCCTCAAGGGGGAGGAGACAAGGCAGGGAAATCCTTCCCTTTCGGGGGAGGAGATGAGGCAGGGAAATCCTTTCCTTCAAGGGGGAGGAAATTGAATGGGGTAATCTTACTCTCTAGGGGGAAGAAATAATAGAAGATATTATTTAATTATTTACTAAATTCAATTTCTTTTTTTTCCAGAAATACCTCACTACTCTGTCAACTAATTTTTTCCCTTTTGGTGTTACCCAGAATTGTTTGATGGTGCGAATACATAAGTCTGGAAAGATTACTTCTTCTTGCGTATCAATTACCCCAAACCATTTTAGATACCTTAGCATGATACTCTGTACATCATGGGTTAAATATTCAGTTATTTCATCAAGTTCTTTTTGTTCCCTGGAAGGATCAGCATATATATCTTTTGTTAAAGCAGCAGGTGTTTTCTTCTCATTGAGTTTTAATTGATAGAAGAATTGCCATATACCAACAATATTTTCCTGATATTCCTGGGCATTAAATGTAGTATACTCTGTTGCCTGCAGTTTAACCCAATTTACTTTTTCCATCCAGTCCAACAGGAGCTTAAAAACATTATCACCATAGCTATTTTGAGTAAATCTTTTAAAATGTTGCTTATTAATCTGTACATACCCACGCTTGTCTGTATAAATTAATCTTTCCGCACGGGATAACAGGTGAATAAAGTGAATGTATTTCTTTCTTGTTTCTTTACCTGTTTCTTCTTCTTGATACAGAAAGGTAAAACTGTCTTTTCCCGGGTTAATAAAATTCTTTTCGATTATCTTAAGGTGCTTGAAAGGAATCCAGCGATT
>CAYSAA010000186.1:0-3068 GCA_964428905.1 uncultured Atribacterota bacterium | reverse complement strand
AGTCCCGGCAAGGTTAATCTTTTAATGCTTTTTGCCACTTCTTTTAATGATTTAATTATTTCGTTTGAATGATCCAATCCCGGCTTGTCATTATCGGGTATAACAATAATATTCCTATTTTTAAACCATTTGCTGTAACTATTTTTCCATTTACCGGCCCCGCCTGAGTTGGTAGTGGCCAACAATCCCAATTTTTCAAGTGATTTACAATCCTTTTCACCTTCCACAATAAAGATAGGCTTTTCTGATTTTCTGGCCAATTCGGGTAAATTATAAGGAATAAGGTCTATTCCCTGAAGATTCCATACAAAACCGCCCTTCCCGTCGGGCCTTCTTTGTAGAAATTTGGATCCCTTTTTAGTTTTGTCATATTTTAAAACTTGGTAGATTAAATTTCTGTTTTCATCTTCATAATTATAAATATCGGTAATAGTTCTTCCCGGATTCGTGAATCCAGGCTCAAATAGGTGGCCTTTTGCACCGCAAACAAAACAATAATAAACATTTTTGAGATCGTTAATATAAAGATTTGGAGTCTTTTTATCATCATGAAAAGGGCAAAATGCTTTCCATTCCTGGCCAATTTTTTTGGCTTCAACTGTTACCTTCCTTTTGTTTCCGTTATCCCAAAGAACGAATTCTTTTTCCATTAATATATTCTCCTTCATTTTTGGCCCAGGTATGTCGATACATTTGGTGTTTTAAGTTTAAGACAATGTCCTTAAAGTTTAACGCGGGTACTGTTGCGCCCAGGTAATAATTGTTTGCAACCTCTTCTAAGACATTTTGATTGTCAGAAAGACAGAAGATAATTTTATCCGGCTTTATGTGGTCGGTTTCAAATTTGATTAATTTTGCGCCATGCGTGATTAAAAAAGAGGTTAGCCATAGATCAGTCGTTTTATATAGTTTTTCTTCTTTCATATTTTCACTTCCTTTTATATGTTCTTTAAACCATATTTCTTAAAAATCCGGTCATAATAATCAAGTTCACCTTGGTTAAAAGTTACATTTCTGCTAATTAATTCAATTAACATAGCCATAGCTTTCAACATCTTTTTATTTAGCTGTATTAAATTTTCTTGTCCTAAAATCGTTGCTGTTGTCATTTGATTGATTACCTGTTAAAATAAAAATACCTTTCTGGCCTATCTGGGAAAGAAGGCCTGATTAAAACATATAGAAATAAAGAGTATGAAAAGAGAGCCCCCGCAAAAACAAGGCTCTTTTTTCATTTATAGTCATTTTCTATCTTATCAAAAATTTAGGCTTCAAATAAAGCTCTCTAAGCGATTTTTTTTATTCATTGATACATATATCCCTTACTATAAAGGGGGAAGCGACTGCTAAAAACTTCCCCCTTCATGAGGTGTATAGAATACATACACTAAAAGAGATAAAGGTAAGCTCCAAATAAGCTCTTACCTGTTGCTATCAATAGAGGATCGACCGCCCCTATTGATCCTTGAAAAAAGAGTTTACAAATACTTAAAAAATTATGACCATGTAGTCACATTTAGAGAATTCATTAAATGTATCATATTGGCAAGTTTAATCGCTGGGAAGGCATTGGCGGCCCCTGCTGTATATTCACGAATAGGTGCAGTTTCTGACCACTTGCTGATCAATACAATATCCTTTTTTTCCTGTGTTACTTGTTTTGGTGGAAATTCTTCTTCAGCAGTTTTACAGGATAGTATATTTCCAACTTCGTCTTGAGGCAAAAAGGCTATTTTACCCTCATCCCAGGCCTGTAGATTAGTTAGAGAATTGTCTTTATCCTGGAATTGCAAATATACATCAACGATATCTATGAAAGGAAGGCCATCAGCGATTAAATTTTCATTGATAACGGCCAAATTTGGATATTTGGTTACTGCTGATCCAGTTCTACCAAAGCAGAAATTAATCGTTTCTGCACTCTTTCTTAGATATGAAAATGATGTTCTACTCATTAGAATTTTTTTGAATATCACACCGTTGTCAATTCTTGCACTGTCACAGATTGCCATGATATCTGAAATCGGTTTAGTTGTGCTTGCGGCCGCACTCCATAGAACACTTGCACCGGACTTATTAGTGATTTGAAAAAATATATCGGCTTCAGTGATTATTCCAGCATTATTCGCGGCATTTAAACTTACTGCGCCGGTGGAAAGTGCCTGGAAACCTAACCAGGATAATCTGTTTCTAATTGCGTTATAAACATATTCAATGTCACCAAATACCAGCTGAATCAATGCATCGGTGTCCGGATCTTTCATTGCGTTAAATTGCATATAGCTATTAAGGTCAGTTTCGGACATTTGGCGTTGCAATCTGACGGCCGGTAAATCGCCCTTTAATTTGGTTAAGGCCGGTCTACTTTTGGTAGGATAAGCGCTGTCATAACTTACGACATCACCTAAAGGCCTTTGTTCATTTCCTAAAACTACCTCATATGTTAACGCCGGCACCGTCTTATATGGTAAATATTTCTCAATAGGACTTTTACCTGGTTGCCATTCTTCGACAAAGCCAGCCAATACTTTTGGTTTTAAAATACTTGATAGGATACTAAATTCCATTATTCGTCACTTCCTTTATTCTTTTGGACTAATTTTCTTTGCGTATTCCTTGACTGCTGTCTCCATTCCAGATCCAGGGCCAGTAATATCACCCTTCTGGGGGATACCCCTAGAAGATTTTAATTTCTCATCGATCTCCCCTTGCTTTATCCCTAACAAGTCTTGTTTTAGGCTTGATACTGATTCAGCAATGGCTTCTTTATCTGGATTTTCAACATCACCTAATGAGATATATTTTTTCAAATCCTTTGATAGCCCTTGAGCTGAAAGCTCATTTTCTATTAAAGTATCTTTATCCCTTTTTGATAATGTTTGTCTTAATTCTTTTAATTCGTTTTCCAAAGTAGCAATCTTTTCAGAATCGTTTTCCCCTTTTTTTTGCTGATTCCCCTGGTAGCTTTTCAAAGCCTCGGTCACTTTTTTATCTTTGTATTTTTCAACATAAGAAGAAAAAGACTCCTCGAGTTCTAATTCTTTGATTTTAGCCAGCAATTGTTCATC
>CAYSAA010000185.1:0-4565 GCA_964428905.1 uncultured Atribacterota bacterium | reverse complement strand
TCCCCATCATGTTGTGGAAGAAATCATTCACTGGAAGGAAGCAAAAGGTATAGATCATTTTGTTTTTTATGATGATGCTCTATTGGTCAATGCAGGATTACATTTTGTTCCTTTTATGAAAACGTTAGAAAAGCAAAATTTGAACGTCAATTTTTATACACCCAATGCCCTTCATGCCAGACTGATTACTAAACCCATAGCTCAATTAATGATTAAGAACGGTTTTAAGAAGATTTGGTTGGGATTTGAGACGGCTGACTACAAATTACAAAAGATAACCGGTGGAAAAATAGATAATGTACTTTTTAAGAAAGCGATTGAAATTTTATCAGGAGAAGGTTTTTCCAAGGAGCAGATTCGCGCATATGTTTTAATTGGTTTACCGGGCCAGAGCTTAAAAAGCATGATTGATTCTATCTATTTTGTGATGGATGCAGGCATTAAACCATACCTGGCAAAATTTTCACCCATTCCCGGAACAAGAATGTGGAATCAGGTAATAAAAGAATATGGCTGGAAGGGATCTACTGATCCCCTCTGGCACAATGATGCTTTAATGCCTTATTATTCTTCATCTATAAATCCCCAGCAATATCATTATTTAAAGACGTTAATTCAGCATTTTAAGATATAACAATAGATTAAATAGATTGGGATAATGTTTGTTATTTACTTATCTAATTTGCTATAATAAAAATGGTATACATTACCTGTATTGATATTATTAAGGGGGTGGACAATCAGGAACAAGGTCCATTTATCTATCAAAGAAATAGCCGATAAATTACAATAATAGCAAGAAGATTTGAAATATTGGAAGAGTTATTGTTGGCACATAGATATAGGAGGTCATAAATGGAATTGTTAAAAGTATCTTCAAAATCCAGTCCAAAAGCAGTTGCCGGTGCAATAGCAGGAGTTATTAGAGAAGAGGGCAAGGTTGAATTGCAGGCGATTGGAGCTGGTGCTGTGAATCAGGCGATTAAGGCAATTGCTATTGCCAGGGGGTATACTGCGACTAGCGGTGTCGATCTTGTTTGTATCCCAGCTTTTGTTGATGTTGAGATTAACGGAGAAGAAAGGACTGCAATTAAATTTTTAGTAACGCCAAAGTGAAAGGTTGAGTTTATTGGTTATAATTATTTTGTAAAGTTAAGTTTTACTATCTTTTGAGGAATAAAGGAGTATTAGTTATGCACGAAGAAGATGACAAAAAGTCAAAAAAAGAAAAAGAACAAAAGATTAAACAGTCGATTGGAACGACTGAGGTAAAGGCAAAAGTTCTAAAAGATATTGAAAAAAAGGAAAATATTGTAAAGGATAATTTAGGAGAAATAAAAATTGCACCTGAGGTTTTAGCTACCATTGTTAGTCGTACAGTTATTGATATTCAAGGAGTTGCAGGCTTAGTTGCCCATTCTAAAAGTGGTTTTGGAACCCTGCTTGGTGTTAAAGAAATGGAAGAAGGGATTAAGGTAGATTTGATTGATGGAAAGCATATGTCAGTCTTTATTTCAGTTATTGTTGAATATGGCTCTGTGATTATTGATGTGGCAAAAAATATCCAGTCAGTGGTAAAAAGTGAAATTGAGAATAAAACAGGGCTTATAGTTAAATCGATAGATGTTAATATTATGGGGATACAAATGCCCAGGAAAAATGTAAAAAGCAGCCAGGTGGAAAAATAGAAAAAACAGGTCTGTGTATTTACAGATATTAAAACAGACCTGTTTTTAATTTTTAATTAATTGTCGTTGCCTTTTTTACTGATTTACTTTCTCTTTTAATTCTTTCCCGGGTTTAAAGAACGGAACACTGGCTTCCGCTAGAGAAATATTCTCTCCTGTTCTAGGATTACGAGCGGTCCTTGCTGCTCTTTCTCTTACTCCGAAAGTTCCAAAGCCAACTAACCTGACAGATTCTTTTCTAGCCATGGCTTCAGCAATATTATCAAAAACACATTCGACAGCTGCTTTGGCGTGAGCCTTTGTTACACCCCTATCACATGATACCTTATCAATTAATTCGCTTTTGTTCAAAATATGACACCTCCTTTCTTATTACGAACAAAATATTTTATTTTTTATTTTAGTAATCTGTTAATCAATGAAAATGATATACAACATTACAATCAGAATATTAAAAATAAAAGCTTTTGTCAATTATTTTTCTGATATTATATTAAAAAATAAGAGTTATAGAGGAATTTTGTATCCTGTTTCTGTTGGATTGAGTAGGATTATAGGAATAGTTATGTTATAATAAAATTAATATTGAATGTGTTGATTGATTATTCAAAGTCATATTGTAAAACCAAGGAGGTTACATTATGAAGGTATTTAACAGAGATAGTAAAAAGTATTTAAGTAGCACTGGATCATCCCCGTTTGTGTATATTTGCTTGCTGATATTTATTTTGTTGGTAAGTATAACATCTACAGCCATGGCAGATCAGCAGGAAGACCTTAAAAAGAGCATCCAGATTATCAATCCCAGACCCGATTTTTCCTTATCACTAAGATTGGATAAAGGAACAGGGGCTACCTATGCACCAGGCGAGAGAATAAGGGTTAATTTCAGAGTCAGCAAAAATGCCTATGTGACCCTGTTTGGATATGACACCCGGGGCAATATAAGATTATTATTTCCCAATCAGCATCAAAGGAACCAGTATGTAGAGGCTAACCGCCAGTACTATATCGATGGAGTGATAGAACCGGGTACCCCTGCCGGTATTGAGTATGTACAGGGATTTGCCACCGCAGAACGTGCTATCATTACCCGAGAGCTGGAGAGAAGACTTGAAGAGGAGAATTTTCCCAAATTGGAAGAGGGAATCAGCAGGTTTACCCAAAGGATCAAAGGAATTTTGACGGCTTTACCTGCACAGAGATGGGTCAGTAGTGAGATTCTACATTATCAGGTGCTAGAGCGGAGCTCAAAAACTGGGCAATTACGGGTTAATTCGTCCCCGGAAGGGGCTGAAGTCTATTTGAATGACCGTTATGCCGGGAAAACACCCTTGGTTATGGAGCAGCTAAACATCGGAGAATATGTGGCTCGGCTCCAGTATCCGGGTTATCAAACATGGACTAGAACAATTCAAATAAACCCCGATAGAACCGCATTCATCAGTGCTGATCTGCAAAGAATCCAGCAGTATGGCTCTATTGCTATCCGCTGTAACGAAAATAATGCCAGAATCTATTTAGACGGGCAGTATCAAGGTTTAACAGAAAAGAATAAGAATGTTTTATTGGAACGGGTAAATGAAGGTTTCCATGATATCAGGATTACCTTAAGCGGATACCTTGACTGGTCTCGCAGGATAGAGCTAAAGTCCAATCAGAGAGTTCAACTAACTGTTAACTTAGAGCAAGAGAAACGAACCGGAAGCTTGGAAATTACCAGTGATGTGGACAATGCCTTGATCTATCTGGACGGAGACTACCAGAGAAGGACTTCCTCCAACCGAAGTGTCACTATCAGCAATCTTCAGGAGGGTACTTATGAATTAAGGATTGTTAAAGAAGACTACCGGGATTACGTAGATACGATCAGAATCTACCCGGGTGATACTTATCGTGTTAATGTGAGAATGCAGCGCGAATACCAAAAAGGTTCCATTGCTGTGTCCTGCGATGAAAGTAATGCCAAAATCTTTATCAATGGAACCTATAAGGCAACCACTTCAGCTAACCAGGTAAAAATCATTGCTGAGTTAAGAGAGGGTGTCTATGAGATTACTATTATCAAGGACGGATATTATACCTGGTTGGAAGAGACCTGGGTCTATCCCGGAGAGACAGCTTCAATTTTTGCAGATTTAGTGAAAATTAAAAATTAATAATGGATAGAATAAAAATGTATTTTTAGATGAAATTGAAATATAACAATAAAGAGATGTAAGCAATTTAAAATAGTCAAAATAGGAGGATTGAACAATAGATGTCTAATGTTGATTTAAAACGGCAAATGGGTAGATTACATAAAGAAATGGCCGATGTTATGAAAAAAGGATTTGATCCATTAAGTGAAGAAGCATTAAAAGAAGGGGCTTTAAGCACAAAAACAAAAGAACTCATTACTGTAGCCTTGGGCATTGCTGCTCTTTGTGAACATTGCATTAAATTGCATACCCCGCTGGCAGTGAGAGCCGGAGCCAGTAGAGCAGAACTTTTAGAGGCCTCTGGAGTAGCAATGATGATGAGAGGTGGACCGGCAGTTACCTATGTTGCTACAGAATTATTGCCCTTATTGGATGAACTTGGAGTAGAATAATAAGGTCCAATAGATCTAAAATATTGTTTTAAGATATATATAGTTTACTCTCGGGGCAATTTGTAAATTTTATTTAACCATTACCACCTTCTTAGAAGGTGGTAATGGTTAAATAAAATGGTTTTACCATAAAAAAGATTAAGATAAGCCATATGATAATTTTTCACCTGAAGTCCAAAGCAGGCAGTTGTATTGCTTAGAAATATCCAGTTAATAGCAAAGAAAAAGCAGAACAAAAAGTAACCAAGAAAAAGTTAAAACTCTTTTAGAGGTTCTTAAAGCCA
>CAYSAA010000184.1:0-3742 GCA_964428905.1 uncultured Atribacterota bacterium | reverse complement strand
GTTATATTACTTGTAAATATTCAGGTAAAATAGTAGAAAATGTTAACTAAAAGTAAACATAGAATGAACCTCTTTTAGGGATTCTTAAAGCCACCCGCTATGCGGGTGCGATATTGACTTTTGGATATTAATTTTATGATTACTATAGTATCTATAAGTTTTACAATGTTAATTTTTACAATATGCATTATAATCCAAGATATATTGGAAAGGAGATTAGGGAAAAGATGGCAAAAGTTATATTGATAGCCTTAGGAGGTAACACCATAAAGCTGCCAGATGAAAATGGCTCTTCAGAAGAACAATTTAGAAATTGCCAAAAAACTGCACTATATATTTCAAAGATTGTTAAGAATATTGATCCAGACGATCGCCTGGTTATAACCCATGGTAATGGACCCCAGGTTGGTAATCTCATGGTGCAACAGAAGAATTCTCAGGATATTGTGCCAGCACATCCAATAGATGTACTAGTTGCCATGACCCAAGGTCAAATAGGGTATATGCTACAACAAAGCTTAGTAAATCATTTAAGTAAAATGAATATTAAGAAATCTATTTCTACTGTATTAAACCAGGTACTTGTTGACCGTAATGATCCCGAATTTAAAGATGAGAATGCTTCTAAACCAGTAGGTAATTTTCTGACAGAGAAAGAAGCAAGAGAGATTAAAAGGAAAAATCCTGATTATATTATTAAAAAAGTAAAGCCAGGGAATGGCCTTTGCTGGAGAAGGACAGTCCCATCTCCTGACCCTGTTGCTAATTTGGATGGAGATGTTATTAGCAAATTGATCAATGCTGGTGTTATTGTTATTGCTTCGGGGGGTGGAGGTATTCCAGTCTTGGAAGATGAGGATGGAAATTACAAGGGGATTGAAGCGGTTATTGACAAGGACCTCGCCGGGGAAAAATTAGCTGAAATTATTGGAGCTCATATTTTCTTTATTTTGACGGATGTAGAAAAAGTCAAAGTAAATTTTGGTAAGCCAAATGAAAAGGCACTTGGTAAGATAAGTTACTCAGAAGCCAAGTATTATTTTGAAAAAGGGCATTTTCTTGCTGGGAGCATGGGTCCAAAAATAAAGGCATGCCTTAGATTTTTGGAAAATGGAGGAGAAAAAGCCATTGTTTCGTCTTTAGACAAGGCAATTGATGCATACCATGGTAAAGCAGGGACAATAATAGAAAATGAGAAATAAATTATTTTAGTAATATTTTAAGAGTAATATATTAAACTACTGGGAAAAATTAAGAAGGTATTCCAGTATAAATAATATAAACATTGTTGTTACAGATATGTTAGTAAAATTGCAATGCCGGAGGGTATTTACAATGGAAATAAGAATTGAGAAAGATAGTTTGGGAGAGGTAAAAATACCAGCAGACAAATTATGGGGTGCCCAGACCCAACGAAGTCTCCAGAACTTTAAAATTGGGAAGGGTAAAATGCCTATTGAAATGATAAGGGCTTTTGCCATTTTAAAAAAGGCTGCTGCCCTGGCTAATCATGAATTAAATCAATTAGATGAAAAGCTTGCTAATATAATAAGCAAAGTGTGTGATGAGATTTTAAGTGGCAAGTTAGATAGTCATTTTCCGTTAGTGGTATGGCAAACAGGAAGTGGAACTCAAACAAATATGAATGTTAACGAAGTAATTGCAAATCGAGCAAACCAGATTATCGGAGAAAAAACAGTTCATCCCAATGATCATGTCAATCAAGGACAGAGTTCTAATGATACTTTCCCTACTGCTATGCATATTGCAGCAGTGATTGAAATTGAGGAGAGATTGTTTCCTGCTCTGTCTTTGATAAAAGAAGTATTAGAGAAAAAAGTCAAAGAGAATAAAAATATTGTAAAGACCGGTAGAACACACTTACAGGATGCAGTTCCTCTTACCCTGGGTCAAGAAGTAAGTGGATGGTATAGAATGATAGAACGTAGTGAAGAAATGATTAAAGATAGTTGCCAAAAATTAATGGAAATACCCATGGGAGGAACAGCAGTAGGAACCGGATTGAATACCCATCCCGAATTTGGGGAACGCGTCGCCAATAAGATTGCTGAATTAACCTCTAAAAAATTTAGATCTGCACCAAACAAGTTTTATGCATTAACCAGCCTTGATGAAATGGTTTTTGTACATGGAGCATTAAAAGGATTGGCAGCTGATATGATGAAAATAGCCAATGATATTCGCTGGCTTTCCAGTGGGCCTCGCTGTGGAATTGGGGAGCTCAATATTCCTGCGAATGAACCTGGGAGTTCAATAATGCCTGGGAAAGTTAATCCAACCCAGTGTGAAGCAGTAACAATGGTTGCCGTACAGGTGATGGGGAATGATGTTTCTATTGGAATCGCTGCTAGTCAGGGTAATTTTGAGTTAAACGTTTTTTTACCTGTTACTATTTATAATTTTCTCCAATCAGTTAGACTGTTATCTGATGTGGTTATTTCATTTACAGAAAAGTGCTTAAAAGGTCTTATTCCAAACGAAGAAAAGATCAAGTATTATCTGAGGAATTCACTTATGTTGGTGACTGCTTTGAACCCGATTATTGGTTATGATAATGCAGCAAAGATTGCCCTAAAAGCACACCAGGAAGGTATTACATTGAGAGAAGCTGCTTTAAAATTAGGGGTATTGACTGAAGAGGAATTTGACAGAATAGTCGATCCTGCTAAAATGGTATAAAGATTTTTTCATAGGTTGTGTTGATTTTGTATTAGTGGATAACTTAAAGATAGTTAAATTTTGTCAGTATCTATTATTGTTACAAGAAACTTGAGGGAGGTTTATTATGGCTAATGTATGCAGATGGTATGATCAGACTTCAGGAATGAAACGAGCTTATGACAAAGGATTACTGGATAAAAAATGGATTGAAAATTATTGTTTGAATGGTGGCAAGAATTGTATTCGGAAAAAACGATTTGAAGAGGAGGGTTATGTTTCTCCGGATTATGTCTTGCCAGATGGCACAGTAGATGAAAAATTGAAACATATAATTGAAGAAAAAGGTCATTTTTAAAAATTGAATTACAGTAATCTATAATAAACAAATTGTATTAAATATCTTAATAGTCAAATAACTCACTATTGGGAGTATCTAATATCTTCTGGCCTAAGTCTTCACAACTATCTTTTTTAAAATCAAGAGATTCAACTATTTCTGGTTTGAGACTTATTCGCAACTTTTTATCTTCTGTTTTAAAAATTGCATTAATATTTCCAGGTTGATTTTTTATCCTGATATTACCTTTTCCCATAGTACATCCGGTAGATATCTGTAGTCCATCAACAAAACAGGACATTGGTCTGCGATATTCCAGCTCAGCTTCAACAGACAAATCAAAATAGCCTTTGGCGTTTAACACCTCCAGGGCTAGCAATCCCATTTTGATGCCCAGGTTAAGGTAGGGACCGGCATGACCATGAAGCTTTATACCACGATCAACCATGGTTGTCATATCTTTTTGGTCTATTGTTAGTTTAATCATTTTATAAATCCTCTTCAGGTTATAGGGATACTACACAATTGCTGTTGTTTATCTTTCAGATTGGATGGTCATATTGCCCCAAAAATAATGTGTTGCATATTTTTGGAACGTAACACCAAAATCTAGTAAGATATTAACATAAAGTTGAGAGATGTCAAGATTTTTCCCTATTCAAATAAACCTGCTTAAAAGAACAAACAGATAGTTGCAATCGTAAATTTATTGTACTAAAATAA
>CAYSAA010000183.1:0-5095 GCA_964428905.1 uncultured Atribacterota bacterium | reverse complement strand
TTCATCCGGATCAGCGTTTTTCCGCCCATCACTGGACATCATGTTATAAATACTCGCAGGTAATGTAAATTCATCCCTTTCCAGTAAATCCATATAGGCTAAATGTACATCATCAATATAAGCACGGGTTTTTTCCTTATAGGTAGTCACCACCAGATCGGTTCCATAGGTAATTCTATCTCGATAGGTTGTCATAAACTCTTGAAAGGCAACAAAATTATTTGAAATGCGCTTAAAGCCGGCAACCAGAAAGTCAGGATGTCCAAAACTAATATCGGTAAAAAGTTGCGGATATTCCTGCATCAAACGAGTCAATCTGGTCAGATTACTGGAAGATAACATAAAATGGGGTACAACCATGACTAAATCCGGAAACTCTTGTAATATATGCTCCATCTCAGCTAAAAAACGTCCGGAATTAATATGGTACAAAATGGGAATATTTTCTTGTTCACAATAGGCATAAACCTCCATCATCCCCGGGTC
The DNA here is from genome assembly GCA_964428905.1 of uncultured Atribacterota bacterium. Classification (GTDB taxonomy): domain Bacteria; phylum Atribacterota; class Phoenicimicrobiia; order Phoenicimicrobiales; family Stramentimicrobiaceae; genus CAYSAA01. The sequence goes on along the minus strand of CAYSAA010000183.1, from coordinate 4,609 downwards.
ATCCAGGGGCATATTAAAATACAAATCATAGAAATTTCCATGGCCATTATACAATTTAACACCTTCCGCCCCATCAACCATATACTTCTTCAGTTTTTCCAGTTTATCCTCATCCCGGGGATCCATCGTTACTAATGCTGCAAACTCATCAGGATATTCCTGGCTCATTTTTACAATAAAATCGTTATTCTCATCATACCCGGTGAAGCCGTAATCCGGGTCAAGGTAAAAGGTAAAATCAGAGGTTCCCAGCATGACCATTTTTTCAACCTGGCAATCTTCCATCGCCTCTCTTAATAAAGGAAGATTTTCTATATTTTGTACATGCTCATGAGCATTGATAATATGAAAGCTCGCTCTCCTCTCGCGAACTTCCTGTGATATTCCAGAAATCTGAGATGAAGGTAATTTATCAATCCACAATGGTAACCAACCACGCTGTCTCAGACCAATAAATAACAATACAAGAATAACAATCGCACTAATACTATAAAATAAAATATCAAACCATTTTTTCTTAATCAAAACCTTCCTCCGTTTATATCTAAAATTCATTTTAATTATACCCGAATATGAACTGACTTTCCACATATATAAAACAGGGGACGGCAGACTGTGTGTCAAAAGAACCAACCTTCCCCGTGACATCCCCAAACACTATCTTGCCACACTTCTAAAAACAAGTTATAATTTAGAAATTACAGGATTGGGGGTTGATACCTTAAATGATCAGGCTTAGTCAAAAAAATTCCATACCGAAACTTTTCTATTTTTTTATATTTCTTTTTCTTATGCTAATCATCTTTCCGCCTATCTCTGCACTTTCCAGAGTCTATGATCCAAATCTTAACTGGCTGGTTTTGGAAAGCAAACATTTTTCAGTCATTTTCCCGGCACCAACCCCTGTGGAAAGACCATTTGATTATCAGTATATAGCTGTTCATATAGCAGAGATTGCTGAAGAAACTTATCAGCAAATAACTCCCCAGTTTGGGATACCATTTCAACCCAACAAAAAAATTGCCATTATTCTGGAAGACTTTAGCGATTCTGTTTATGGATTTGCATCAGCAATCCCCCACCGCTCCATTCGGATTAATCTAACCGCGCCCGGATTTAAAATTTTTAACACCAAATTTGATAGTTGGCTCAAAATACTTCTTGCTCATGAATATACCCATTTAGCCCACTTTGATATGACCAAAAGAGTAACTAACTTCCTGCGCCTTTTTTTAGGTCAAATTATTGCTCCCAATGCACTACAGCCTCTCTGGGCTATTGAAGGTCTGGCTATCTACAATGAAAGTAAATGGACAACCGGAGGCCGTCTGGAAGATAGTAGATACGAAATGTATTTGTGTTCTGATTTTCAGGAAAATCAGTTGAAAAGTTTAGACCAGATCCAAGGGTCTTATTTCGTTTCCTGGCCAGGTGGAAATGCACCCTATATTTACGGACAGTCCCTTGTTCATTTTATTGTGCAGCAATTTGGTGAAGAAAAGCTAATTGCTATCAGCGACGAATTTTGTGCTTTTCCTTATCTGGGAATGAATCGTGCTCTAAAAAAAGTTATCGGCGTCGATCAGAATGAGTTATTTGAACAATGGAAAAAAGAGCAAACCACTCACTATCAGAAACAGATTGACCAGGCAAAGCAATTCAGCAAAATTACTGAATCCCAGCAACTAACCAATCATCACTATTGGGTTGACAACCCATTGTGGCTACCCAACCCGGATAAGCAATCCGCTACATTGTTTTATAGAGTAAATACCCCTCAGCTCTACCCTACGATTCGCGAATATAACACTATAAACAAAAAAGAGAATATTCTTATCAAAAGAACTTCCGGCCATGGAACCTCCTACAGTCTATCACCGGACCAGCAATATCTTATCTACACCAAATTAACTCAATATGAAAAATATTATAGCTATCATGATTTGTTTCTTTACCATCTGGAAAACGGAAAACAGGTTCGCATCTCTGAGGGAATACGTATCAAAGATCCTGCCTGGCGTCCTGATTATTCCCAAAATCAAATCGCTGCCGTAATTAACCAGGCCGGGAGTAATAATCTAGTGCTCTTTTCAATTGAACAGTCGGTTGTTAATAATTTACATAACATTAACAAAGTACAAAATGAAAATAAAACTTCCAGACAGGATTCATTATCTTTCTCAGACCTCATTTACTTAACGGACTTTTCTGATGGAACACAGATATCCCAACCGGTCTGGTCACCCCAGGGGAATCAGATTGCCTTTTCTCTGTGGCAAGAAGGATATCAGGACATCTGCCTTCTAACCCTTGACGATAATGACCAGGTTTTTTCTATCGAACCGATTACAATGGACAGGTATACAGACATCAGCCCCAGCTGGTCACCGGATGGCCAATACCTTTACTTCTCTTCAGATCGAAGCAGCATCTTTAATCTCTATGCCTATAATTTAGAAGATAAGCAATTCTTTCGATTAACGAATGTACTAACAGGGGCTTTTGAACCGGCAATTTCACCCAACGGAAAAGAACTGGCTTTCATTCAATATCATGCTTTAGGTTATGAATTGCATTTATCTAAAACTGAAAATATGCTTTGGAAATTGATTGATAATACAGGGGACGGTTCTCTGTTTCATCAAACAGAGAACCGTCCCCTGTATTATGATGAAACAGAGAATCGTCCCCTGTATTATTCCCCTATAAACAGCCTGTTGCCCACTTACTGGAGTCCCTATTTGTCATTCACTTCCAATGACCTTTATATCGGTTTTTCCAGTCTGGCTCAGGATCATTTAAAATTTTATCATATACCCTTTACCCTGGCTCAAGGTATGCTTAATCAATCACTTTACTATAATGTTCAATGTACCGATTACACTCATGAACCGATATTTTCCCTCTCCCTCCAGGGAGAAACAGATTTTTCTTCTCAGCTCCAGACTGCCATTCAGTTTTCGGATGAAGGCTATACTTCCCATCAGGATTCAGCTCGCTATTTCTATAAATATTTTTCACTGGGATTTCAAAAGGAATGGTATTTACTCAACAAAGAACAGGGAAAAAATTCAGACCCGACCAAAAGAAAAGTGAATTCTTTGATTCTTAGATATACCTATGACGACACTGAACGCTATGCAGCGTCCATTAGTCCGGAAATTGGGCAGATCTTTTCATTAAGTTTCCAGCATGCTAACACGATTATAGGCAGTGATATTACTTTCAATAAAATCCTGTTTGATGGTAGAAAATATTTCCCGATTTCCAATCAGAATAAGGTATTGGCACTTCGCTTGGTTGCCGGCTTAGCTACAGAAGGCTTGGATGAAAAAGAGCAGTTTCATTTAGGCGGGAATAAAGCGAATAGCCAATTAAACTCGACCAATGCAGATACTTTTGCTTTGCGAGGATTTTCAGCATCATCTTTCAGTGGAAATCACCTTTTCCTTTCCAATCTGGAATACCGTTTTCCCATTCAAACAGTCGAGCATAAAATTGGTTTTGACTGGGCTTCAATCTTTCTGGAAAGAATCTCAGGAACATTTTTTTTAGATATCGGACATGCCTGGGAAGGTCCTTTATTTCCCCCTTTAGAGGAAATAAATGCATCTCTGGGTGCTGAGGTAAATTTCAAATTCAAGATGGCCTATGATAATCCCTTTACTCTAACCATCGGTGCAGGCAAAGCTCTTACCAAACCATCTCCATTCCGTATTTACGCCCAAATAGGTATTTCTTTTTAAATTAAGCGAACACTACTGTTATCCGCCAGAGTAAACTCATAAACCCGTGGCATCTCACCCGAACGGTAAATATTCACCTCTTTACCGATTAGACAATTTTGCATACGGCAATTGACATTATTGATGTGGGTATTTGACATAATGATACTGTATTCAATCTCGCTATTCTCTACCCGGACACCCTCAGACAAAGAAGTAAAAGGCCCTATATAAGATTTTACGATTCTCGCATTCTTGCCGATAACGACTGGACCCAGGATTGTTGAATGAATCACTTCAACACCCTCAGCCAGATTGATTCTTCCGAATACCTTGGATTGATCATCAATCGTTGCATTTTTTAGATCACGATGAACATCTTCTAGAATTAAACGATTGGCTTCTATAATATCCTCCGGTTTACCGGTATCTTTCCACCAGCCTTCTATTATCTCAGCTTCCACGGCATACTGGTTATCAACCAGCCACTGTATTGCATCGGTAATCTCTAATTCTCCCCTGGTTGAAGGTTTAATATGATCAATAGCCTTATGAATGACTTTATCAAAGAAATAGACACCAATCAAGGCTAAATCCGTGGGAGGCTGTTTGGGTTTTTCTACCATTCGTACAATTTTTTTATTATCAAGCTCCACGATACCAAATTGCTGAGGATTTTCAACATGGGTTAGCAGAACAAAAGCCTGCATTTCCCCTTGTTCAAACTTCTTACGATACTGGTCTATACCATTCTTTAGTAAATTGTCCCCCAGAAACATCAGAAATGGTTCATCCTGGAGAAAATCACGGGCAACTTTAACGGCATGAGCCAAACCAAGAGGTTCTTCCTGCATGATATAACTGATATGTACATTCCATTTCCT
>CAYSAA010000182.1:0-5053 GCA_964428905.1 uncultured Atribacterota bacterium | reverse complement strand
ATTACCGTTGATTCAACTGTTAGCAACTTGTCAGGTGGAGAAAGACAGGGAGTTGCTATTGGCAGGGCAATGTATTTTGATGCTGATTTAATTATATTGGATGAACCAACCATTGCACTATCATTAAAAGAAGTGCAAAAAGTTTTGGATTTTGTAAACAAGATAAAGCAATCAGGAAGGTCCTGTATTTATATTTCCCACATGTTATCACATGTCTATATGATTGCCGACCGATTTTTCATTTTAGATAGAGGTAAAATTATCACCAGCATTGAAAAGAGCCAGATTTCCCTGACTGAACTAAATGATTTTTTATTAAAGTATGCAAACAAAAAATGAGATAGAGGTTATAAAAACCTTGTTTTTAAAAAATGCTTTTTCTAAAATAAAGCAAATTGAAAGTTTACCCATTATCTTAGTTTATTTTATTATTATGGCCAGTTTTTTGTTGATGGCTCCCCAGGTTTTTACCGGCTATCGAATCTATATGTCTTTTCTGCAAACCGTTCCACCTATGCTTGTGTTAGCCCTGGGATTGACTCTGGTGATTACTGCCGGAGAAATTGATTTAAGTTTTTCTGCTGTTATTGCGTTTTCAGGTTTTATATTTTGTTATGTATTTCGTACTTTTGATGCACCATGGCTTGCTTTTGTCATGGCCTTGGCATCAGGAGCGCTGGTAGGGTATATTAATGGCATACTTGTTGCGAAGATTGGTGTTCCTTCTATTATGGCTACTCTTGCTGCCCAATTTTTTTGGAATGGAGTCACGATTTTACTGTCAGGAGGTCTCTCCTGGAATATAAAGGAAATCAAGGAATATGTTATTCATCCTTTTTTTGTTGGCCGGATAGGAGGAATTATACCGGTTCAAAGCATCTGGGCTTTATTAGTAGCCATTTTTCTTTGGTATATTCTCAATCGGCATGTGTTTGGAGAGCATATTTCTTTTATCGGGGACAATGTTGATGTAGCCAGGGTAATGGGAGTCAATGTTGTTACGACAAAAATACAGTTGTTTATGATTATGGGAATTATTTCCAGTTTTGCTGCGGTATTACTGACATTGGAAATGATTAATTTTTGGACCACTCAAGGATCCGGGTTTCTTCTACCAGTTATGGCAGCAGTCTTTATTGGAGGTACTTCCATTGCCGGGGGGAAAGGCACGATTGTTGGTTCCTTTTTTGGAGCCTATATTGTTGGATCGTTAGAAGCGGGTGTTGTTGCTTCAGGCATCGGGGGTTATTGGACACGGCTGGTTACCGGACTTGTGATGGCAATTTCGGTGATTTTAAATATAATTTTTGGGACTTCAAAAGACAAAAAAATAAAGGAAAAAATAAAGGATTCGGTTTTCTTAAAGGGAATCAAAGAGTAAATTAAAAATCATTCCTACCTTGAGTGCTATTGCAAACTTGATAAACCATTATCTATAGGGAGCAACATAACAAGAGAAAATGGAATCATCATAAAGGAGGTGGCGCTGATCGGCTACATTCATTTTATCTATTCTGAAAAGAAATTTTGCAGGATTTAGTAGTAGTAAAAAATTTTTTAAGGGGGTTTCTTGGAATGAAAAAATCAAATAATGTTGTATTTTTGGTCTTAAGTGTGATTTTCATGTTATTGCTGAGTAGTACGATGAGTGGTTTTGGTGCTGAGCAATTAGGAGAGGGAATCACTATTTACATGCAAATGGGGGGAACAGAGGGTGATCCCTCAACATTAGCCAGGACGAATGGTGCAAAAGCCGCTGCCGAGCATTTTGGTGTTAAATTAATTGAACAGTATTCCGGTTGGCAGCCGGAGAAAATGATCAATCAATTTAAAGAAGCCTTGGCTGCATCTCCTGACGGCATTGTTATTATGGGACATCCAGGCGAAGGAGCTTTTGCTCCCTTAGTGGAAGAAGCCATTGGGATGGGTATTATTGTCACCAGTGGGAATAATCCGCTTCCTACCTTAGAAGAAGAATATCAAATTAATGGTTTTGGATATGCAGGAGCTGAGCTTTATGAGGGTGGGTATTTAACCGGTAAAACGATGATCAGACAAGGACTGTCAGCAGGCGATAAAGCTTTAGTCTATGGACTATTTTCACAAGAAGGCAGAAGATTAAGTCCCATGGGAATTGTTGATGCCTTAGAAGAGGAAGGACTTATGGTAGAGCAACTTGATATTTCTGCTGAAGTAGATGCAGAAGCCTCATTGTGTATCCCCATCTTAACAGCTTATTTGGAAAGGAATCCGGATTTAAAAGCAATTGGAACGCAACATGGAAATGTAACATCTAATTTAATGAAAGTACTGGAAGCTGCAGGGAAAGAGCCGGGGGAAATTATTTGTGGAGGAATTGACCTTTCGCCAGCAACAATCGAGGGGATTGAGAAGGGGTATATTAGCGTATCCTTTGATCAAATATTGTATCTGCAGGGATTTTTACCAGTCCAACAGATTGTATTGGCAAAACGTTATAATATACCAGGTTTACACATTAATACAGGTGTAGGTGTAGCTACTCCACAAAATATTGGAGAATTAAAAGAACTGATTGAAATTGGAATTAGATAATGGTTTTAAAAGGGGGGATGGATATGTCCCCCCTATGACTTAATTTTTCCGAAAGCAGGAATGGTTTTGGGTTTAAAAAGATTAAAGAAAATCAAAAAAATTAAGGATGACGGAAGGATAGTTTACTATTATCTTATGAAAAGAAACAAGAGGGAAAAAAATGCAGGAGCTTCGTTTCAACCCCATGACCGGCGAATGGGTGATGATTTCATCCGGTCGTCAGAATAGGCCGATTCATTCAGATTTCCAAGGATGCCCTCTATGTCCCGGTAATTTAGAACTAGAGCGGGATTATGATTTGGCAGTTTTTGAGAATCGATTTCCTGCATTGGTTCATCATCCTTCTGTTCCATTGAATTCTGGTTCTCCTTTTCTGAAAAGCAAGCCATCACATGGTATCTGTGAAGTGATTATGTACACCCCTGTACATGATAGTTCTCTTTCAGAAATGCCTTTTACTCAAATTGAAAATCTCATTGATGTTTGGGAAGACAGGATTATTGAATTATCGGATCATCCCGGGATAAAATATATTTTTATTTTTGAAAATAAAGGGGAAGAAGTTGGTGCTACCCTTTCCCATCCTCATGGGCAACTCTATGCCTTTCCGTTTATACCCATAAGGGTCAAGATAAAATTACAGAATATGCGAAGATACATGAATATACATCAACATTGCATGCTTTGCGATATTCTCAAGGAAGAAATACGGCTTAAAGATCGCATTGTTTTTCAGAATGATTTTTTTATAGCCCTGGTTCCCTATTATGCCAGATTTCCTTATGAGATTCATGTCTTATCGAAACGACATTTGGGTTCCATTACTGAGATGACTGATTTAGAAAAAAAATCATTTGCAGAGACATTACAAGTTGTTACTAAAAAATATGATCGATTATTTCAAAGATCCTGTCCCTATATGATGGCCTTATTCCTATCTCCTTCAGATCGTCAAGAGTATGGTTATTTTCACTTTCATGTTGAATTCTGCCCTCCATTAAGAGATAAAAATAAGATGAAATGGATGGCAAGTGTGGAAACTACAACCTGGCAATTCATTAATCCTTCATCTCCTGAAGAAATTGCAAATCAATTAAGGAGTATACCTTGAAAGGTAAAAAGATAAACGAGATATTTGAAGATGCGGAAGATTTTATTTACTATAATGCACCGGGAAGGATTAATATTATTGGAGAACATACCGATTATAATCATGGATTTGTTTTACCGGCAACGATTGATCGATCTATTCGACTTGCCATCAGAAAAAATAACTTAGGGATTTTAAGAGCATATTCCCGGGAATTTCCAGGTTTAAAACTATCTCGATATCCAATCAAGAGTATTAGTAAAAATGATGGCTGGGTAAAATATCTAAAAGCAATTCTATTGATACTTCAGGAAGAAATTGGTTTTCAAAAATATTCCGGTTTAGATGTATATATCACAAGTGATATACCTATTGGAGCCGGTCTTTCCAGCTCAGCAGCATTAGAAGTCGCTTTTTTGTTTGCTTTAGATGATATGTATAATCTCCAGATCAAACCGATTCACATGGCTGCCATAGCACAAAAAGCAGAAAATGACTATGTGGGTGTACAATGTGGTATCATGGATCAATTTGTTTCCATTATGGGGAAGGAAAATCATGCTATATTTTTGGATATCCAGAAGATGAACTATCAATATATTCCTTTATACCTTAATGATTTTGTTTTCATTTTAATCGATACGACTATTTCCCATGATTTAGATAACAGTGAATATAATACAAGACGTCTGGAGTGTGAAACTGGACTAAAGATTATCCAGGCTTGTTCTAATTCAAAATTAAAATCTTTAAGAGAAGTACAGTTAAAAGATGTTCAACGATGTAGAGATAAATTGCCAGTAAATATCTATAAAAGGTTAGTTTATGTTATTGAAGAAAATCTCCGGGTAAAGAGAATGGTTAAGGCTTTAAGAAAACAATCATTTAACCAGGTAGGACAATTACTTTATGCTTCTCATAACGGTCTTAAATATCTTTTTGAAGTCAGTTGTCCTGAATTAGACTTGATTGTGGATTATCTGGGAGCTAGTAATGGTGTTATAGGTGCAAGAATGATGGGAGGCGGTTTTGGAGGATGTGTACTAGCTTTAATAAAAAAAGATAGTGTGAAAAAAGTATTTCCTTTCATTAAGGAAAAGTATGACATTATTTTTAAAAAATATCCCCGGCTTTTTCCTATTACCATCACTCCTGGTTTAGCAGTAAAAAAGTAATTTAGAAATCATGAAAGAAAAAGTTCTTTTTTTGGGACAGGCATTTTTTGAAACCAATCATTTGTTATTCCCTCTTTGAATTGACTCAAGACACCCGTTCATATCTTTACTTTTTCTTTTCTATTCGATATACTTTTACATTGACTTTATTTTTTTACACTATTATTTTAATTAGAACAGGGAGAAAAGACAAATTAAGCAAAAAGTCCTTCGT
>CAYSAA010000181.1:0-2770 GCA_964428905.1 uncultured Atribacterota bacterium | reverse complement strand
ATATCCTGTTCCATCTTGCTTCCCCATCCAAAGGAACCAATTATTCCAGCATACTTTACTTTAGGCTTTAGGATATTACAAAGATAGGCAGCATAAACGATTTGTGGATGTGGACCGGTTAATACCGTTGGAGATGCCAGAATAACAGTTGCTGCATCAACCAATGCCATTGCCAGCTCACCGATATCCGTAAAAATCAAATGATAAGGTGTTACCTTGATATTTTTTTTCATCAGCTGGTCCATAAGATATGAAACCATTTTTTGAGTGCTTCCATGCATTGAAATATAAGGTATAATTACCTCATTTTTTACCTTATCCGATACCCATTCATCGTAAGCCTTAAGAATATATTCCGGATTTTGATAAATAGGACCGTGACTGGGTGCAATCATTTTAATAGAAATACTTTTAAGCCTCTCTAAGTGTTTTTTGATAATCTGCCTAAAAGGCATCATAATTTCAGCATAGTAGCGCTTGGCTGCCCGATAAAGATGGGTATTATCTGATGCCCATAACTCACTTGTGGCAAGATGGGATCCAAAAAAATCACAGGTAAATAATATTTTCTCCTCCGGAAGATAAGTCAGAAAAGTTTCCGGCCAATGTACCCATGGTGCAAAAATAAACTGAAGTTTTCTATCACCAAATTGAAAAATATCACCATCCTTAATCTCATAGAAATCTTCTTCCTCTAAATGCAATTCGTCAATCAATAATTCTTTACATTTCTGATTAGTAATAACCTTACAACCCGGAAACTCCTTTAATATATCCTTAATACAACCGGCATGGTCCTGTTCGGCATGATGCGCAATAAGGTATTTAATATTTTTTACCTTTGCTGCCCTGATATTCTGGAAAAATTCTTCCTTTTTAGTAGGATCAACGGTATCAATAAGAAGGGCTTCATCTTTATTTTTGATTAAAAATGAATTATAACTGGTTCCATCAGGCAAAGGAATCAGTTCATCGAACAGTCTTCTATCCCAGTCGATGGCACCAACCCAGTAAATATCTTTAATAACTTCTTTCACTGCCAAAGTTATCCCTCCTTTTCAAATTCATCTTTACTGGCTCCACATAAAGGACAAACCCAATCTTCCGGCAAATCATCAAATGAGGTACCCGGTTCGATATCTGATTCCGGGTCCCCTTTTTCAGGGTCATAGATATAACCGCAAACTGTACATCTGTATTTATCCATCATTATTCCTCCTTTCCTGTTACGTAAGGGTTCTAAGTTATTAACTGTACCTATTATAAGCTAATTTTTCCATTTATCCATCTTTTCCTTCAGCAAGTCAAGGACTAAATCCGGTTGTGCCCTTCCCTTAGTATAACGCATAACCTGACCTACCATAAAATTTAAGGCCTTTTCTTTGCCAGAATGGTAGTCCTTTACTGACTGAATGTTTTCCTTGATTACCTTTTCTATGATAACATCGATTGCGTCTTTGTCGCTAATTTGAGTGAGTCCGCTTTTCTGGACCAAATCAGAGGCACTCTGGCCGGTTTTAAACATTTTCTCAAAAATTGTCTTTGCTATTTTCCCGCTAATAATCTTCCCATCAATTAAATTCAGTAATTCAGCTAATCTTTTGGCTGAAATTGGACTTAAACTAATATCAATGTTACCTTCTCCTAAATATCTCAATAATTCAGATAGAATCCAATTGGTCAATTTTTTGTAGTCTCTATAATTTTCAGCAGATGCTTCAAAATAATCACCTAATGATTTGATTTCTACTAAACGACTGGCATCATAATCAGAAAGTCCAAATTCCCGGATAAATCTTGCTTTCCTATCTTCGGGTAATTCTGGCAGCTTATTCTTTATTTCATCAATCCAGGATTGTTTAATCTTTAATGGCAATAAATCCGGTTCCGGGAAATAACGATAATCATGTGCTTCTTCTTTGCTGCGCATGGAAATAGTTTGATTATTTGTTTCATCCCATCTTCGGGTTTCCTGTGCTACCTTTTCACCGTTTTGGATTAATTTTCTCTGACGGGTTATTTCATAATCAAGAGCTCTTCTTATTGCCCGAAAAGAATTCATATTTTTAACCTCAGTTTTTGTTCCCAACTGATGACTGCCCAAATCTCTAATGGATATATTGGCATCACAACGCATGGAACCGCGTTCTAAATTACCATCACACACACCCAGGTATTGAACCATACTCCGGAGGGTTTGCAAAAAAACAATTGCCTCCTTCGCAGATTTAATTTCCGGTTTGGTTACGATTTCCAATAGAGGAATACCACAACGGTTAAAGTCAACCAGAGAATCGGTTATCAGCCCATTCTCTTCCAGGTGAACCAATTTGCCGGCATCTTCTTCCATATGTGCTCTGGCAATACTAATTTTTCTTTTTTGTCCAGATTTATTTGATTTTATTTCCAAAAACCCTTCCTCTGCTAAGGGAAAGTCATATTGTGATATCTGGTAGGCTTTTGGCAAATCCGGATAGAAATAATTTTTCCTATGGAAAATATTAGTATGATTTATTCGACAATGTAAGGCAATAGCTGTTCTAATTGCTAATTCCACAGCCTTTCTATTTAGAACAGGCAAACATCCCGGTAAGCCAAGACAAACAGGACAGGTGTTGGTATTAGGTTCCTTATCAATATAATCTGTACTGCAATGACAGAATATCTTGGTTTTCGTTAGCAACTGAACATGAATTTCCAGACCGATGACAATATCTTCTTGCATAATCATTTCCCCATATTATTTTACAAATACATTCTTATTAGTTTT
>CAYSAA010000180.1:0-9332 GCA_964428905.1 uncultured Atribacterota bacterium | reverse complement strand
AGTTATAGCATCATGAGTTGTAACTGAATTTAATTTGCCTTCAATAATAATACGGGGCTTCCATTTATTTTCTGAAAGATTTTGGCAAATGATTAAATCAGTTTCATATTTGATTAGATTAGTTTCTTCTGGTTTGTTATCTTTGTAACTGATTATTTCAAAGGAATAAGGAATTTTTCTTGCCATCATAAAAAGACAGATTCATTTCTTTAAATATTTCTTCATTTTCCAGATTATTTCTTACTTCTTTCATCCGTTCTTTTTCATTCAAAATAGGCTTCTCCTTTTTTAATTTTATGGCCTATATATCAAATGTGAAGACCTGAACCCCATGCATTTTCTTTTAATCGAAAAAATCCCCTGTTGAGTTTATTCTAAAGTTGAGGTTGCATCAACTGGGCCATAGTGCTGGATAACATGCCCAACGAAACAATCAAAGATATACATATCCTGATGAACAGTAATGTCCAGCCCCTTTGGCGTTCCACTTGTACCCTTTGGAAAGGCGATGGCTAGTTCATCAATGATCTTCCCATCTTTGTTTGTGGTACCATTGCCGCTATACATTGTTATAGTTGAACCATCCGGTTGGTTATAGTTAATAGGAACTGTCTGTCCCAGGCCATCACTTTCTTCTTCACTTGGAATGTTTATTTTATTGTTATTAATGACTACCCAGCGTTTTTCCTTGAAAAACATGGCTTTTTCAATAGGTAAACCAAACTGGTCAAGTACCTGAAATACAGCAATGCGCTTATATCCATCAATTAGTTCTACCTTTGGTTCTCCTACTTCCGTAAATGCGCATTTACCCTGTTTACATAATTCTTTGTAGTTAATATAAGGCTTAATCCCCATTGCTTCAATTTCATTATCTGATAACTTATTTACATATGTGGGTTTTTTAACTGTGAATGAATGAGAAGCAACACAGGTCTTCCCCTGGGAATCTTGAATCTGAACTTTAATTATCACATCATCTTGTATTCTACTTGAAGATATGGGGTGTAGAGAAACTTTCTTGTTATTTTTTTCATTATCCTTAAATTTTACAATATCAACACCTGAAACAATCTTCCATTGGTATGAAGCAGGCAATCCCTCTCTTAACTTTGCTTCGATTGTCAGGTCCCCTGTCAATCCATCTTCCTGGGTACATTCAAAAATTAATACACCATCTCCTACTACTTCAACATGACACCTTGGCCTATCCACCTTCATATATAATGTTATCGAAGAACCTTTCATACATCTTGGAGAACTTCCTTCTTCTGCCTCGACACTCTTTGTCTGTTTGAACTCTCCTTTCTCCAAAAATTGCTCAAATTCCGATTTTGATAATATAAAATCCGTCCCAAAACAACCTAAACTCCTGGCAATTTCACCATTGACAGATTTGAAAACGACCCCGGGAGATTGAACCTCTATTCTTATCTTGTTACCTTCCGGGTTCCCCATGAGTACGTCTTGATGACTTCCCGGATATTCGTGACCACTATCTTTCTCATATGTTGAAAAACACTCCTTTCTGGTACAATTACTGGGAATACCATAATCGGTTTCAACACACTGTTGACCGCTTACAGACATCACTTCAATACCATTGGATATCGTATGAATAAAATAATCCTTTTCTTCTGTAAATCTTTGTTTCTCTACGTCAAAACAGTTAGAAATGATAATATTTCCAACAAACTCTTCTTTTACAACGTACTGTAAAGTTAACGAATCTAATCTTTCACCATTCGGGTAATCTTCATCTTTGCCATCGACAATAATGTAGCCTCTCATCTTAATTGCCTTTTGACCAACATCTGTAACTTCTTGAGAATAATTGTTGGATTCAAAGCCCTGCAGAAACATTTGATATCCTTGATTGATCATCTCATACTCTCTATCAATTTCTTCTTCAGGATTTGAACCAGGCATAGAGATATTTGGCAAGCTATCTTGAATTTGATCCTTCATCTTCTCCGCCCAGGACATGAGCTCCTGTTGCAACTGCATCAAATTGTCAATTTCACCTTCTTGTCCTGCTTGTTCACTCCATTCTTCTATCTGTTCCAGAACATCTTCCTGTCCCCCATAGCCCCAACAATTACAACTGAATATAACAAGGATTATGATAATCAATAGTACTTTAACCTTACTTATCATAAAATAACAATTTTTCATATTAGGCCTACTCTGACTATTTATTTTATGAGCCTGTCTCCCATATCTTCATTTATATTAGCAGGATTCAGGAGAAAATGTGAACTTGTGAAGCCTGACCCCGTTGTTTCTTCCTATGAAATTTTTATAATTGTGTGATGCGGAGAACTGTCTCCTGTTTGTTTTACTTTTTTAAGTAAAAACTGATAATTCAAGACCTAGCCCCCATGATTTTTCCTTAAAGAAAATTTTCATTTTAAGATACCTCCTTTATAACTAAAGATAAAGAGATAAAGATAATAAATTTTTTATCACCTCCTTGCGGCAGATATTATTCAAGAAAGATAAATAGTGAAGTTTCATCAGGATGGTCCAGTCTGGCTCCCCCTGTTGGATTCGAAAGCCTTTGTTTGTGTCAACATAAAGAGATTGCCCTATTGATTTTACCTTAAGAGAATTAAAAAACAATTACAGGATAGTAAAATAATTTACGAGGGGAAGTAAAAACTTATATTTCAAGACCCCATTGGATATTCCCTATGGCCACATATGCTTATTCTGGTATAAAGAAAGTTTTTTGACTATCCTGGCTGATCAGATGATTCTATAGTTGAGTGTTATTTTTTAATGATAGAACCCATCTGCTTTAAAAAATATATAGAAAGTATCAATACTTCAAATAAAAAATCTACCTTCTTAAGGGAAAACCGATTTGCCTTTCACAGATGCATACCTGCTATTGGTATTAAGGAATGACTCTATGGATAATAGTGAAGACCGGGAATAGATTCCTTGAGAATTGCTTGAGTAAATCACAGTGTTTGCAATGAAGTGAATAGCACAAAGATAATACTGTCGGAAGGTGGAGAAGAACACTCTTCAAGACAGAAGTCATTGAAGCAGGTTCAAAGGATTAAGGAAAAGTTGGGGAAGGGGTAAATAATTGCCTCTACTCTTGAACTATTTTCATATAAAGAAATCTTCATTATTTTCTGGATATTCAAATAAGGTTTCAATAAAATCATGTCTGTAATCTAAATCTAACTTGGGAAAAATTTCTTTAACTGCTTCCTTAAAAATATCACATACCATCTCAGCGATGGCTGGGGAAGAAGTTAAACCGGGTGATTCGATACCTGCCAAATTGATAAATCCTCTAATCTTTTTAGATGCTTCAATAATAAAATCATTTTTTTCTTCAATATTGGCTCTTAAACCAGCAAAAGAAATCACTACATCCTGGTGAGGAAGATGAGGAATTAATTTCCTGGCTTTAATATCAATTTCTTTTTCACCACTAATAGTAGTACTCAAATCATTTTTTTCTTTTACTCGATAAGAGCTTGGCCCGATTAAAAGATTGCCGTGAACTGTTGGAGTGACTAACACTCCTTTAGAATGCGGAGCAGGTATGGGGAAGAGAACATGATTTACCAGACTCCCCCACTTCTTATCAAGTAATCTGTATTCACCTTTTAAGGGACTTATGGTAAAGTTTTCTCCCACAGATTTAGCTACTTCATCAGCATATAAGCCGGCAGCATTAACGACTACACTTGTTTTAATCAAACCCCTGTTTGTCTCAACGCCACAAACCTGATTCTCTTTAATGTTGATATTTTCCCCTTTTGTCCCTAACATTATTTTCACCCCGTTGATCATCGCACTATGAGCCAGCACTTTAGTAAATTTATAAGGGGAAATAATCCCGGCAGAAGGAGCATAAAGGGCATATTTAGCTAAGGGGTTTAAATGGGGGTCCAATTCAAATAGTTCGGCCTCTTGAATTATTTTTAAACCATTAATTCCATTTTTCTCACCTTTTTCTTTTAACACTTTTAATTTCTTATTATCTTCTTCGGAAAAACCAATCACCAATGAACCTATTCTTTTAAAAGGTATTTTTAGATCTTTGCACAGCTGATCAAATTTGGGATTTGATTTCACATTAAGCCTGGCTTTTAATGTGCCTGGATTTTCATTATATCCGGCATGAATAATCCCGGAATTTCTCTTACTTGATCCCATAGCAACATTTTTTTCTTTCTCTATTAACACGATATCAAGATTGAATCTGGATAATTCTCTGGCAATGGCTGAACCGATGACTCCCCCGCCAATAACTACTACATCTGCCCTCATCAGTATTTTCCTCCCAAAGTAAAGTAAAAAATCTTCATCAGGTCATAGATATTCAAATGAATAGCACTCTTTGTTGAAAAAAGTATTCTTTGTACATTTTCCCGTTATTGATATTTATTTTTCTTATATAATATCTAAGGGAACAATAATATACAAAATAATAAATCTATTTACTTCATTCGCCTAGTTGCGGGTGAATTATACCAACAGAATTCTGATGAATCCCGCGTTAGGAACTATTTTTATGAGTTTAAGTCCCATTATTGTGGCTATCAATTCTCGTTGATTAAAAAATAATTTCTTAATCCCTAACTGAATGAATAAAATGAATACCTGATTTGTGTTCAATCATTAATTTCTTTGTTACAGATTATGCACCTATACAGTCCAATGATTTAATTTTTATTATGTTATAATAAATTATTTGAAAGGCCGGTCATGGTTAATGGTTATTTTCACAATTTCCTTATTAACCTTTGTTGCTTCTGCTATCGGTACACTGACCGGTTTTGGGACCTCCACTATTCTCATTCCGGTACTTGTTAATTTTCTATTGCCAATAGAGGCAATCTTCCTGGGCGCTATTATTCATTGGTTTGGCAATGTCTGGAAAATTCTGCTATTCCGAAAAGGTTTTGATCTGCATCTATTAATCTTTTTTGGTATCGTGGGTCTTATCACAAGTTATGTCGGTGCTTTTATTTCACTGGGTTCCAGTGAAGCTATCCTCCTGCAAGTGCTGGGTTTCTTTCTGATTATCTATGCTCTCTTTTTAATATTCCGTTCCAGCTTTAAGATCCCTGCTGTAAATACCACTGCGGTACTGGGTGGAGGGATATCTGGATTTTTTGCCGGGATGTTCGGACTTGGAGGGGCAATTCGAAGTATGTTCTTGCTGGCATTTAACTTACCTAAGGCGGTCTATATTGCTACTGCTGGGGCTATCGGCTTGATTGTTGATACTACCCGAATTATCACCTATTTTTCAGGAGGAACCACATTATCTGATAACCTCTGGTGGGGATTACTGGTCTTTATTCCCGTTTCTTTTCTGGGAGCACAAATGGCAAAACGGATTGTTGACCGGATTCCACAGGATAAATTCCGGGCAGTTATTGCTATATTTCTTTTCTTGATGGGTATCAAGCTGTTGATCTGGCCTTAATTTTTTGTTTAATGATTATTCCCCCTTCATCCTTCTATTTTCGCAAGCAGTTGTTCTCACAACTGCTTGCTCTATCCTTCATTCTGAAACACTGACTCTTCCGGTCATATTGGGATGGAAACTGCAGAAATAGGGGTATTCCCCGGGCTCAGTGAAAGTATAAGAGTATTGCTCACCGGATTGTAATTCCAGGCTTTTAAAAATCCCTCCGGTAAGGTCCTCCGTCATGATTCCGCTGGTAACAATATGAGAAGCAATATCACGATTGATCCAGGTTACTGTGGTGCCTGGAGAAACTTCAATGACACCGGGAATGAACAGATATTCAAAGATATTTACCGCCAGTTCCTGATCTTCAATCACAGTACTCTCCATTGGTGGTATTGCAGACCAAAGCGGGTATCCCAATTCATTCCGCAAATCCAAGGTAGACTCCGGGGATTTGATCTTCGTAGCAATGACAATAGGCAATCCTCCCAGTTCGATGCGGGACCCGGTAATCTCCAGCTGGTCTCCTTGTTCAACTTCAAAATCCTGATATTGCAAGTACCAGCTGGGACCCAGATGAACCTCAGTTCGATTCCCTTCCAAATCCACAATCAACTCCACCCCCTCGATCATACCGGTCATAGGTACAAAACTGTCAACACGGAGAACTTCTGCTGTGAAGGTCTGCACCGTCTCGGGATTGAATTCCCGGCCATAGGGGGTAGCAATTCCCCAACCTCCAGCCTGAGGCTCAATTCCGGTCAAACTGTACCCATATCCGGCAGCAGGAAATTGCTGAGGTAAATAGCCGTAGTACTGATAAATTCCACTGCCCCATTCCCGATCTCCAATGGCTGGCCACTGATCAGCTGGAAAACCGGGGGCGTCTTTGAGGGTTTTAGCACTTACATCCAGGATAAAGATACCCGGGACCGGTTTGGGGATAAATAGTTCCCAGGGGATGGCATACAAATCTTCTCCTAACCCCAGGAAACCGCAGCAGGATAGTACGCCAAAGAGGATCTGTCCACTTTCGATATCAACTATTAGATTTTCTATATTACCTAATTGTTCTCCCTGGAGATTTTGTACGGCTGAACCAACTATATCCGAAGAACGGAAGACAAATAGAGTTTGATCCTCTTCGGGTGCTCTAATGATTCTTTCATTGATCTGTCCTTCAGGTGGATCGTCTTGCATTGCAAAAGAGGGGATTACTCCTGATAATAGGAATGTTAGTAGAATTGCCATAGTCAATACTTTTATTATTGATTTTGTTCTCACTTTAACTAAATTCATTTTTTTCCTCCTCATTTTTATTTAATTATTTAACTTTAGCTGCATTTTTAATATTTTTAAAAGAAGACCGGATGGGGAAAATAGTCTGGTTTAAACATAATATTATTTTTGAGTTATTCCAATAGAAGACAAACCGTGGGCCTGTCCTCTCTAACATTTAATTATTCAAAATAGAGCATATAAGTCTGAAACTATTTTCCAGCCATGTCTATTTCTTTTCTTCCGCAATGAACGAAATTTTGCCATTGATGCGATACTTTACTACCTGGTCTCCTTCTACAATTGCTTGAAATTCTTTGACATAAACAGACTTAATGTTATGCACTGTTTTTGATGCCTCTGCGACAAAGGTAAAAAAGCTTGCAATTTGAAGTTGGAAAACTAGGGTTAATAATCACATCATCATATTGATAATCTTCTCGTAATGGTCAGAGATTCTTTGCCTTCCACGGATGGGAAAATGTTATATGAAAAAAAACTTATATTTCAATTATAGACCCCGTTAGTCTTACCCTACTAGTGCCTTGGCTATGACCTTACCAAACAGGGTTTTCACCTGCTAAATATCACGACATAAGCCTTTTTATTCTTATTTTTAACCCAATTCTTTATGTATTTTAGTCATCCATTCACTAATAGGTATTTTTTGTGGGCATTTTTCTTCACATTCTCTGCATTGAATACATATATCAGCACGCTTGGTTTTATCAAAGAAATTATTATATTTAATACTTGAACTCTTTAAATCATTGTATATAATGCCATCATTATACAAAGAAAAATTTTCAGGTATGTCTACATTATTAGGACAGGGCATACAATAACCACATTTTGTACATGGAATGATAGACCTTTTATTATATTCTTTTCTAATAAGTTCAATCGTTTTCAAATCCTTCGGTTCTAAAGACCCAATACCTGAACGGCCTGCAAAAATTATATTTTCCTTAACCTGTTTCATATTACTCATTCCACTTAACACGACCGATACTTCCTTCTGATTCCATAACCACTGAAATGCCAGTTCTGCAGGAGAATGTTTTTCCACGTTTTTTTTAATAATTTCTAATACTTCCATCGGGGGATTTGCTAGTCTCCCACCAAGTAGCGGTTCCATTATAATTATCGGTAACCCTTTAGCTGCTGCATACTTTAATCCTTTAATGCCAGCCTGGTTTTCTATATCCATATAATTATACTGTATCTGGCAGAATTCCCATCCATCATATCCATCTACTATCTTTATAAAGGCATCAAGGTTATCATGGAATGAAAAACCTAAATGTTTGATTTTACCAGCTTTTTTTGCATTTTCTGCATATTCGAGAATATCTAACTTTTTAACAACATTTTTCCACCTATCTCTAGAAAGAGCATGCAGTAAATAAAAATCAATATAATTTGTTTGCAGCCTTTTTAGTTGCTCATCCAAATATTTATTGAAATCTTCAGCATTTTGTATTAAAAAAGTCGGTGATTTTGTCGCTAATTTAACTTTATTTCTGTACCCATCTTTTAATGCTTTACCAGTTACTATTTCACTGTTTCCTTTATGATAAGTATAAGCTGTATCAATATAATTAACTCCATAGTCAATTGCATAACGGATCATTCTTATGGCTTCATCCTCAACAATATTACTGCTAAGCCTATCGCTGTTATTGATATCTCCAACAGTTGGAAGGCGCATTGCTCCAAAACCCAGAGCAGAAACCATAAAATCAAGATTATCAAATTTTCTATATCTCATTATTGATAATACTTCCGAAAAATTTCTTCTATTCCAAGAGTGGAGGGTTCAGGTTTTCACAGTTGACATTTCTATATTTATTTTTTCTAAAATTTGTTCCACTTTCTTCTTTAAGCTTTTATCTTTTGATATTTTTACTTCAAACCTTCTTGCCGCTTGTGAGACAGCCGTATAATCCATAGAAAATATATCACCTATCTCTTTTAAGGATAAAGAAGTATGATTTTTAATTAGATAAAGGGCTAATATCCGGTAGATATTCCCTCTACGTTTTGCCAGAAGTTCTTCAGAGTTAATCTGAAATGTATTACAGATTAAAGTAATAATCTTTTCAGAAGAAGATCGAAAGACAGAATGGGTTGCCTGGATTTCTCTATCTTTTCCATAAGCAGAGATGTGTTGTTCTATTTTTTTGAGGAAAGTCTCATCTCCCAGGGCTATACTGTATCTTATTTCCTCCTTAGGATATTTCAGGTTAAGGTTATCGTTCAGATATTGCAGGTATAATCTACGGGCATGGTTTAGTTGAGGATGAAACTGCTTAAGAATGAATTGAGTATCCAGATTTTCTATCATCGGATTTCTTCTACCTAAGTAATCCGGAAGGCTGCTTGCCGAATAGGTAGGCCAATCTTCTATTCCTGCCCGGTAGGGATTAAGATGAATATAGCTGGATAAAACAAGAGCATATTGGTCCTGGTCAACCAGGATAGATTGGTAGCGACCCTGG
Source organism: uncultured Atribacterota bacterium (assembly GCA_964428905.1). Classification (GTDB taxonomy): domain Bacteria; phylum Atribacterota; class Phoenicimicrobiia; order Phoenicimicrobiales; family Stramentimicrobiaceae; genus CAYSAA01. The sequence continues at coordinate 104 of CAYSAA010000180.1, read as the reverse complement.
AATAGGGGTCCAGAAAGCCGGTACTTGGCAGAAAAATAATTGGCATAACCGGCATTCAGATCATGCATACCCTTACTTAAGTTAGCCTTGGGTGTTTTTAAAAA
>CAYSAA010000179.1:0-3464 GCA_964428905.1 uncultured Atribacterota bacterium | reverse complement strand
TGTAATCTCATGCTGTAAGGAGTGACCGAAATTTCTGGCCTGTCTTTGTGCAGTTTCTATAGAAATAACAATATCTCCCAACAGATATTCATCCATTCCCTCCGGTAGAGAAAAATTAACCTGCCCCTCTACCAGACTAAAGGCCAGAACATCTGTAGGGGCATTTATTCCTCGGTAAAGACTGTTTAATTTTTGTATTTCCTGGTCACCAGTAAGCAATAAACTTACTTCACTTGCCTTCTTTTGTCCCATCAAGCTCATTGCCATTAATAGAATTTTTCTCATTTCCCGAAGACTGACTATCTGTTTCTGTTTGTTTTTTATTCGGACTTTCACTTTGAGACCGTTCCTTCTTCAATTTATTGATTAATTCTTCATCCGGGTATTCTATACGGTTATGGAACATACCAGTTAGTATTCTGGAAAATACATCTTTGATTTTATTTAAATCCTTCAATGTGAGATTACAATCATCCAGTTGACCATTTTCTAAATTCCTATTGACAACATTCTGGGTCAAGCTTTTGATGCGACTTGAAGTAGGGCTGTTCAGTGTCCGTGCTTCAGCTTCAAGCATATCAGCCAATAAAATAATTCCTCCCTCTTTAGTTTTTGGTTTGGGTCCGGAATAACGATAATTCTCTTCATTAACTACATTTGACTTGGTCTCATTTGACTGTAATGCCCGATGAAAGAAATAACTAATTAAGCCAGTGCCATGGTGTTGATTGATAATCTCAATAATTACCTTAGGTAATCTATATTTTTTTGCCATTTCAACGCCATCTTTCACATGAGAGGCAATAACCAGTGCGCTTAGGCTGGGTTCCATATCATCATGTGTATTCTTATATGCTTCCTGGTTTTCGGCAAAAAAGTAAGGTCTCTTTAATTTTCCGATATCATGGTAATAAGCACCTACCCGTGCCAGTAAGGAATTAGCTCCAACCTCTTCCGCTGCGGCTTCCGCAAGATTGCCAACCACCACACTATGGTGATAAGTCCCCGGTGCCTCTACCAATAATTGTTTTAAAAGCGGCTGATTCGGATTTGATAACTCCATCAGCTTGAAAGAAGAAGTGATATCAAACATGCTTTCTAAAAAAGGGAGAACACCAATCGTTAATATGGCTGAAAGGAAACCATTTAGTATGCCCCACATATTGTTTTCTAATATCACCTGAGAAGAGCTTCTATGTATCAAACCCAGTGCAGATATCGATAAAATATTGATAATCACAATGAATAGACCAGCACGAGTTAAACTGGAGCGCTGAGTTGCTTTTCGAATACTAAAAACAGAAATGAGACCTCCCGCTAATGCGACAATCATATAGTTTGTTTCACCCCAGAATATAAAACCAATGTTAATACTAATAATAAAAGTCATCCACAGTGCCAATCTGGAGTCAAGGGTAATGGCTACAAGCATGGAAGCAAAAGCAACCGGTATAAGATAACCAGATATTTCACCAGCTATCTTAGCAATAAAAACCATGGATACATAAATAATACCCAGCAGAATTAATTTGTTTATATCATCGTATATTTTTATATGAAAAATATGAATATAGAAACCAAGTAGGAATACAAATAAAGAATTAATTAAAAATAAGCCAAGGATATTTTGTAAATGTAAGTCTGGATTTTGTAAACCCAATACGGTTAGTTTTTCAATATGTGCAGAAGTAACAATTTCACCTTTACGAACAATAATCTGGTCTTTCAGAATGATATTTTTTACATTCCTTACTGCCTCTATTGCTTCCTGTTTTTTTGCTTCTGTTGCCTCGACATCCAAAAATAAACTCGGCTTTAAAAACATTTTACCGATTTCTGTGGCAATCGTTGCACTATAAGGATTGGTGGATCTGTCACTTATTTCTCTTACAATCTGTTTCTTTGCTTCTTCAATATCTTCTTCTTTAATTCCTTGTTGCATTATTTTTCTTATAGATAAACGAATATTTTGCTCTATCTCTTCTAATGAAGATTGATCCATCTTGATCAAATTTAACGATGTTTCATCTTCAAATTCTGAGGAATATTTTTCTTTAATCTTTAACAAGTCTGCTTCAAGTAGAATGTCATCCGATAAATCTTTTCCCGGAGTATCTAAAACGGCATTACCGCTGTTCACATCATAATCGCTTCTCAATTGTTTGATATCAGAAAAAAAGCCATCAAGCTCTTCTTCCACACTTTCAATACTGGATAAATTAAGATTGTATACTTCACGAATTTCTCTTGCAGCTTCTTCCTTTAATTTTTCAGTGGCTTTTTCATCAACAAATTCCATCGTTTCTGGTGCAACAATGTCTCTGGGAACAACCTCTCCCTCTTTTAGAATAATTTTGCTTGGTAAAAAATTAATTGACATGATAAAAGTAATTGAGAAAACTAAGAGAAGAAAGATTAATATCCTTTGTAAAACACTTTTTTGGAATATTTTATTGCTTTTTTTAGCAAATTTATCTTTTTTCATACTTATTACTCTTACTGTGTAAATTATCTTTTATCATATCCTCTTGAAGTTGCTCATTTTCATAAGCCCGAATAATTTCTCTTACTAATCGATGTCTGACTACATCTTTCTTTTCCAGATAAACAAATTCAATACCCTCAATATCATTTAATATTTTAGAGATCCTGACCAGTCCGGAATTGATTTCCTGAGGTAAATCGATCTGGGTGATGTCACCTGTTACAATAATTTTAGAACCAAATCCAAACCGTGTTAAGAACATTTTCATTTGCCCCAAAGTAGTGTTCTGAGCATCATCCAATATAATAAAAGAATTATTTAAGGTTCTTCCTCTCATATAAGCAAGGGGTGCAATCTCAATAATCCCTCTCTCTAAATAATTCTGAAATTTATCGGAAGGCATCATTTCATATATAGCATCATACAAGGGTCTAAAATAGGGATCTATTTTTTCCATCAAATCACCAGGTAAAAACCCAAGACTTTCTCCGGCTTCTACTGCAGGACGAATTAAGATAATCCTATCGACCTCCTTTTTCCTTAAAGCAGAAATTGCAAGTGCAACTGCTAAATAGGTTTTGCCGCTTCCTGCTGGTCCAATAACAAATAAAATATCATTACTATTAATTTTTTCTAATATTTTTTTCTGCCCAAATGTTTTTGGCCTGATAATTTTATCTTTTTTAAATACCTGGATTGCTTCTTTATATAACTCATTTAAATGAAAGGTATCATTTTCTTTGATCATGTCAATTTGATATCTTATTTCTGACATATTAACGGGATATCCTCCTCGAATAATAACTAATAAATCTTCTATAACCTTGATTGCCTTATTGACATTATGTTTTTTTCCAGAAATTGTCAAATGATTGCTATTTCTAGTAGAAACATTGACTGATAATGATTGACTGATTAATTTTATCTTGGTATCTAGTTGACCAAATAGTTCTCTTAGCTCATCTTTGCTTTTAATTAT
>CAYSAA010000178.1:0-9528 GCA_964428905.1 uncultured Atribacterota bacterium | reverse complement strand
GCGGAAACAAGCTTCCTTAAAAACCAGACGTCTTGTTTTGTAATTTAATCTAACTTAAGTGATCTTTAATTATCTCAGTATCAATTTAATAACTAATATTACCAAAGCCCATACCAAGGTCACTATTCCTAATGCAAAAACAAGTACACCAGTTGGTGATAAATAAACACCAATTGCATTTATGAGATGTTCCACTAAAAAATCCTCCTTTATTAGCTTAATTTTTACTGTTATCATGATCAATCAATTCCTGAAATTCCTGTAGTTACCGGTACTTTATTTTATGCAAAAGTTATTCAAGATTTACATGTTTCTTTTCATTTTTTACTATCTTTATATCTACTTTTTATCTTATCAATAATTGATTGATACTCCTGCATCTTTTGCTCTTTGATATGTGCTCCAGTTTTAAAGTTCGTTATCATGTCTTTTAATCTATCATTTTCTTTTTTCAGTCTGTAATTTTCCTTTGAGAAAATCTACCGCATTCTGATGAATACTTTGTTCATTTAAAAAATTATACTACCATGAATCAAAAAAATAATCTCATAAAAAACAAAGCACCTCAGTGTGATGCTAAAGGGAAAAAATTGGCAAGCTACCAAGATAAACACATTCAGAACTATAGATTGAATAAAGATTAGTGGGTTTAGGACTTATTTTAGCATATTTTAAAAAAAGAAACATATCAAAGAAGATTAGGCCTTGCTCAACTCTAACTAAACACAGAAGCTATCCAAACACCAGCATAATGAGCTAATAATATAACCACTGAAGCAACAGTAAGATGTTCCAAAACTACCTTCCATGCATTTGTATTTTGCTTTCTAGATAATAAAAAACTGAGTATTGAAAGTAAAGATAGCCCCAAAATAATACTAATTATTATTGCAGTTGAAAGCTTAAAAAATAGAATGGGAAAAATAAATATGGAAGCGAAAACAAATTTAGCTATAAAGGTGGAAATCGTTGATTGCCAAATTTCTTTCTCAGTGTGTTTTCCCTCTGATTCTTCAGAAATATGAATTCCTAAAGCATCTGAAAAGGAATCCGCTATCGCTATTGTTAATATACCGCCAATAACCGTAACCTGCGAATGCGTCCCAGAGTTCAATCCAACTATAAGTCCAAGCGTGGTAACGATACCGGAAGTTATACCAAAAGAAAACCCGACTTCCAAAGAATGTTTGTTAATCATAGTACTACTTTAACAAAAAAATGGGTTAATGAAAAGTTTTTTTGCTCCAACGCATTTACAATATTGAGACTTAACTTTTTATTAGCCAGTTTTTTCTTATGCTCTTCTTCACTTGATCTCTTATCTATCTGTTACACCATTCTTGCCAGGATATGCAAGGGGAATTCTTCCCCTTGAGAACCCCTGAGATCCTTTGTTGTTTACGTTATAAAAATGATGGGAATGATAGGCTAAGGCTTAAAACCTATTGTTCACTTGGTTCTTACGGAGTAGGCAAAACAACATTACTGAACCGGCTTATGGGCAGTAATAAATTTAAAACACATGAGGGTCAGAGAAAAAGAGGCAAAGAAAAGCATACCACCACCTATCGTCAATTAATTGATTTAACAAATGGCACCATCCTCATAGAAGCCCCAGGTATGCGTGAGCGAAGGTTGTGCCGTATTGGTTGCCTTAAATAAGGGAAGTCATTCTCAGGAAAGATACCAGAACTATAGTAAAATAAAAAAAGAGTCTTCCTTTTATGAGATGTCTTATCTGGAAAAACGCCGCAAGGATAAAAAATTAGGCCGATTCTATAACAAGGTAATGAAAGAAAAGGTTAGAAATAAGAGGTGGTAATCATTCTTGTAAAGTAGAACCTTATAAATATATCTTATCTCTGTCAATTTAGGTCACAAAAGCAGCCCCGCGACAGTACTTATACTTCGAAACCTAAAAAAGTTTTTACCAAATAACCGATGATAAAAGAGAGTGCTGCCACACCAATACTGATAGATGCCATTTCTGTAAACCTTCTTTTAAAATTATAATCATTGGCAACTGAAATATAGTAATTAAATACAAAAATTATCATAAGTGCTATGGTAATGGTCATGATTAAGCTAATGATGTAATTATTGATTAAAAAATAAGGCATAACCAAAGCTATCACAGTTAAAATATAGGCAATTCCAGTATATAGTGCTGATTTACCTGCTCTTTGCTGTTCTTCCGGGTCAGTTTCTGATTTGGTGGATAGATATTCACTTGCCGCCATAGAAAGAGATGCTGAAATACCGGTAATCAGCCCAAGGATAGCAATAAGTCTTGAGTTTTGTATGGATAATGTAAATCCAGCCAGGGCTCCGGTTAGTTCCACAAGCGCATCATTCAGCCCCAGAACAATAGAACCCATATAGGAAAGTCTTTCTTCATTAATTAAATTAATAAGTTCTCCTTCATGATTTTCTTCCTCTTCAATAATTTCTTCCATTTCAGGGATAATATGAATGATCTGTCGATAAATTTTTTGTGCCTCTTCTTCCCCTCTTTCCTGTAGCTTTACACCAAAAGTCAGCCCAAAAAACCTGGAAATGAAAATATATAACAGTACTCTTAATTTATTTACTTTTAAAGCTACTCCGGTATATTTCTGAAATATATTGGCATGTTTATTTTCATCTTCGGAAATCTGTTTTAAAATTTTAGCATTGTGGGGGTCTTGCACTAATTTTGATAATCTTCCATAGACTTCGGCACTCACCAACTCGTTCTGTTGTGCTTTTTTGAGCTCAATAATTTCATTCTCACTTAATTGGTTTTTCACTATTTTTCTCCCTCCCTGAATAAGAATAATCCACTGAATCATATTAGCAAGAATAAAACCAATTCAAGAAGAAAACCATTCCCAGAAAGGAGTCTTTGCAGTGGATTCATAAGATTAAGGGCTTACCACTGGATAAAGTTGTCCCCCATATAAATCAGCGAATTCTTCCAATCTTTCTTTTTCATTGTTAGAAAGGACATAGGATCCTTTATACGCTTCCACTAAATCAATGCTTCTATACAACATCCTTTTATCCCCAGGACAAACTGCAGTATCCACATCTTGAGATAGGGTAAATTTGAGTGCCAGCTCGGCTAATTCTTCGTTATCGAACAAGGGCTTATACCAGGTTTTATATCCAACCCTTTCCTCATTATCTTTCCAACGCCTTTGAGCTAAAGCCTTAATTGCTAATATGCCTTTATTTGTTTCGCGAGCCTTTTTAATTACTGTTTCCCCCTGATGATAATTGATCCAGTAATTCCAGTTTACAGGAAACATGACAGTATCAAAATCATAAAGCTCCATCAGTTTCAAAGCATATTCTTCACTGTGGGCTGAAAATCCAATATATTTAACCAGACCTTCTTCTTTCGCCTCCAAAATAGCCTCTAAGGCTCCTCCCGGATCGATTGCTTTTTTCAAGGAATCCATATCAGTCACTTCATGCAGTTGATAAACATCAAAAAAATCGGTCTTCAATAATTTAAGAGAATTTTCCAGATCAGCTCTGGCCTCTCCTTTGTTTTTATCAGGCTCAGTTTTGCAGGTTAAAATAATCTGTTCTCGATATTTTTCTATAGCCGGTCCCAATTTATTTTGAGCGTCTCCATAGGTTGGCCCCACATCAAATAAATTCACTCCTCTATCAATCGCTTCAGAAACTGCTTTGTTTACCTCTTCTTGCTCCATGCGTCTCGCCATCACGCCTCCAAATGAGATAATAGAAATATCAAGTCCTGTTCGACCTAACTTTCTATATTCCATGAATCAATCCTCCTAATATATAATTTCTGCCAGCTTTAGTTGCAAGATATCAAATAAATCAAAAACTTTCAAGAAAAAAAGTACTCCATTATTGACTATGAATATAGGCCAGTAAACATCAACGGAAAAACAATCAGTCAAATATTTTCAAAAAGGGTATACTATTGTTAAATAAAATCTAATTGATAATTATTTTTTTACTGTAAGAATTTTATCAAATAACCCACTGGATCCATATCCCTGAATATAAAAAGTATCTGCCTTTAGATTAATCTGAATTTCACCGGGGGAACTAGCTGTTTCAGGGAACCATTCCGATTTATTCATTATAACTTCACTAAAAGGATCATGTAATCCGGCATTCTGAGAAAGTTTCACTGCCTCATCAAGATTAATATCTTCATCAATGAGTGCCCCCTGTAACAAGCTTTGAATCGCTGCAACATTAGCTTGGACTATAGTATCCTTTGCCTTATCTTGAACTATATCACTCCCTGCACTTTCTTGCTGATTGAATCCATAAAATCTTAATCCGATTAAAACCGATAACCCAAAAATGACAAGTACAATTAATATTGTGATAACAGCAAACCCTCCTTTATGTCTCATAATTTAACTCCTTTAAAAAAAATGAATGTTACAGGCAATCCAGATAAATTCATGGTACACAATGCTCCTCTGGTATATGTTCTTATTCTGGTATAAAAAAATTAGCTGAATTACTTCCTTCATCATAGCTATTTTTTATTTCCCTATCGGAGGGACAGACAAAGATAAACATATTGCTATCCCTATCTTTTGATATTTTAGAAGTTAAGAGATATAACCAGGAAAATATTCCTAAGGTAATGATGACAATAACTAATAATATTTTCTTTTTATCCATAAAAACATTCCATTATGGAAGCCTGCTTTAATAGGCATATATCCGGTTCTTGAGATACTTAAAAAATTTCTATCTAATATAATAAAAAGCAAACTTATATTATAAAAATGGAAATCAGTACACTTAAAAATATGAAACAAAGTTTTAAAAAACATTCGAAGCACATCTATATGAAATTAAGCATAACCTACAATTAAACCCTGTTAAGCTAATTGATTATTGAAACGATACAGCAGGAAGCCACTCTGAATCATTGGGTTACTCATTAGAATCATTATATAAAAAAGAATATTCCTGGATACTGCTTTCCTGGAATATCAGGATTGATCAATTACCCCAGTTAAGGGAGAAAATCCACATCAAAGCTTGGATTTCACAAACCAAGAAATGTTTCGCTTATCGAGAGTTTTTAATCAGGAACAACCAGAATAAGATCATGGTACGTGCATCTTCCCGATGGATATATTATAACATTAACAAGAAAAAACCGGCAAAAATATTCTCAGAACCTTCTAAACTTTGGCAGTTAATCCGGAAAAAGCATGTAATCAATCAGTTATAGGCTCTTCCCTTCTATAACAAACGGACTATCAAAATACGGAAAATGCTTTTATTATTCAACAAAAAGATATTGATATACTGGATCATGTTCATAACTCTAAGTATATTGATTGGGTTATAGCAATAAACCTGGAACAATCCAACAACAATACATATTAAAGCATCTCCAAATTCTTTACCAACATGAAATAAAATATCCGGGAGAGGTTATTATCAAGCAACAAATTATGTCCTCAAAAAATAATTATGAACAACTTATCTATGACTTAATATGGGACAAGAATGAAAAAACAATATCTACAGAAATCGCAACCCAGTGGGAGCATATTTATTAGCAACATATTGACTAATAGTCAAAGCAATCTATAACTGCTCAACACAACCTTCAGGGTCAGATTTTTCAAAACACGTTCCAGCAATGCCTCATATAAAAATACTCCAAATCACCTTTCTGCTTACTTTTATATCAGTTAATTTATGGGCTTTATTCGGGGCTTTTTTTAAACAATTCCTGTCACATCATCGTAAAGTATGTCATATCATAATGGGTTTGTTATTGCTTTATTGTGCCCTTTCGATATCGGGTATCCTTGATCTTATCAAATCAAAAATTTGTCCCCTGTTTTAAGGTTTAGATTGCCTGTTTGTTCCTATTCTATTGTTTTTTCTTTTGGAGTAATTTTTTCTACTTCTCTCCATACTCCATTATAATCAAGTGCATAATTAAAATCTTCAACTGTCTGATTTCTCATATGTTTAGTTATATCAAGATTTCTCATTATTAAAAGCTCTTCCCGGGATTTGGATGCTTGAGACATACAGATTCCGGAAGGAGACCAGAATCCCGACCCTCCTGCAAAAGAGTTTCCGGTTTTGTCAAAAACCCCAACACAGGTTACGCCGATACTCCAAACTTGATTATGTGAGGCAAGAGCTGCATGTTTGAGATCCCAAATATATTCATAATAATTATCCATCCTGATATTTAATAAAGGATACTCCCGAATACTTTCTCTGCGCCAGGCTGCACTGTTAATAATAGCATCAACCTCGTCATCATAGGCATACTTTTCTGCCAAGGAATTAAAGACTAAATCATAACAGATATTGATGCCAAATTTACCATATTTAGTGGACACTACTAATCTCTGATCATCTCCTCTGAAAAAGTATTTTTTTCAATCGGTGTTAAGAAAATTTTATCGTAATAACAGCTTAAATAATCATTGTTTTGTCCGATTATGAAAGTAGTATCGTAAAACTTCTTGCCTTCTTGTCTGATGTTATTAAAAACCACCAGATTAAAACCATCCCTTGACATTAAACTCCTAAAATAAGCTATCAATTCTTCTACCACAGGACCACCAGTGACACATCTTCTTAGCTGGGAAAAGACTTCCTCTTTATCTCCGCTTTCAGGTTCCCATATATATCCACTTACCGGTAACTCAGGTAATACTAAAACATTGACTCCATTTTCTACTGATAATTCTGCAATCGTTTTGAGTCTCTCAATATTGTAATCAACATCCACAGTAGTAGGATTAATATTTGCCAACATAAAAGTCGGCAATTCTTCATTAGTAGAATAACTTCTATCTACATAGTAAAACCCCTTATCTTAGTATCTAATCCAAAAATCTCTCCTTCTATTATTTTTTTAATTTCCTTTTTTTCATTAACTTCTTTCTTTTTAATATAATCCATTTAAAATATCTCCTGTTTAAAAAATTGAATCTAAGCAGATGATAATGACTATATTATCTATCAGTCATTAGTTCGACTTTTTGATAGCCTTAATTACTTCAGTTGTTTTCTTTATCTTCAACTTTTTTTGATTGCTTTGCTGATTGTAGTATAATTTGGTTTTGCATAAAACTCGTGACCGCAAAAAAGGCATATCCTGGCTTCTCTTTTAACTAATTCTGCACACTCCGGACATTTCTTCATTTCTCCTGATTCTATATTTTGCCTTACATAATATCTCCTTTCTTTTTTTGAGCCCTTAATGGAAATTAGAAGACAAATGACCATATGATTTAATGTCAATATGGGTTTATTATTTAAACAACATATTATCATTTAAAATGGAAGCCAATTTTAGAAGAAATATTTTTTCATAAGAAAAGAGGAATAAGAAATCCCCTCAGCATGATGCTGAAGGGCTGGATTCGTTGGCTCCCCCTGTTGGATTCGATAGTCCAAGTTAATAAAGTGTTTCTGGGATCTATATAAGTGATATTTTAATAAAATAATAATGTCAGATGTGAAGAATTGACCCTTTGACACCCCTTCTTGTCACATCCCTTTCAAAATATGGTTTCTCCATCCGTATTGCCTTAACTCTTCTGGTAAAAATCCCTCACGTAAGTACGTTAAACCTGCTTTTTCCGCTGCCCCCTTTACATCATCTCGTTCATACAGATAAACGGTCCTCCTTAATTTTCTTAAACAGACTCTATTTTTCTTGGATATGAGTTATGAGTGAGTTTTTAAAAAGTAAAAAAGTATTAATTTATTATATACTTCTTGTGATTGGTTCACAATCAGAGGATTGTTGTGGGCAATTGGTTTCCGGGAAGTGAAAAATTCTTGGGCTCATCTAATCAAGATAATCCCGTAATTTTTCACCTCGACTGGGATGTCTTAATCTTCGAATTGCCTTATCCTGGATTTGCCTGATTCTTTCCCGGGTTACTCCAAACTCCCTGCCAACCTCTTCCAGAAGTAAAGCATTGGAAGCAATTTTTGGAGGGGCAGGTGAATCTTCATCTTCTTTGTCCTCCTCATCAAGCACATCAACACTTGACAAAAAAAGGGCATCATCAAGATATTCTATTTTGTTAATATTCATGTTCTTAACCTCCAGAAAATTTCTATCTCCGGTGATGTTACAAAAATTTTCTGCTTTTTTAAAGTAACTGCTTATGTATTTTTTTTAACCAACAGAAACAGCTTACCTTCTATTACTGATGACACATTTAAACCACTTGCCAACTATCAGGATTGAAATAAAATGAAAATATCTCGCAGAATTCATCTATGCAGCTTTAAAATTTTAAATAATTCTTTTTCTTTGGAATGGTTTTATTGTGTGGCTTCAGACAAAACCCGGAAATTAGTATACTTCCTTGGACTAATCATTCCTACATCATAAAAACCCCTTTAGTAGTAAGTATACTAAAGGGGGTTTTTATGATATTTAACTAAAAGTTAAAAACGTCTTCGATTATTTTCAAAATCTCTTCTGGGTCTTGGTGGTTTGGCTTCATCGATTTTCAATGGGCGATCACTAAAATTAGTATCATTTAATGCATCTTTAGCTTTATTAGCTTCTTCTGAAGAAGACATTTCTACAAAACCAAATCCTTTGCCTTCGATAATATTGACACTTGTTACGGTGCCATGATTAGCGAAAAGCTCTTCAAGTTGCTGGTTAGTTACAGTATAATTTAAATTCCCTACATAGAGTTTACTACCTTGCATATTTCTTACCTCCTTTTTAACATATTTTTTCAGTAACATCTAATTTAGAGGTAAACTATAGCAAGATAGAAAAATCTCTATTTCATTTATTACTGTTCATCAACCCTCAGAGAGAAGATTGATTTTTCAATCTTATAGCATCTTAAGCCTATAAAATTCTCACTTTTATCAAGTGATAACTAATTATACACTATTTTAGATAAATGTCAAACATTTGTTTACTTTTAACCTTCTCAGGAAAAGATTTGAAAGAATTTCTATCTCTTACGAAATAAAATGAATCTCCATACTCCCGAAGTCTATCGGTTATCATGATTAAGAAACAACTACAAGAAGGGAGGATGATGTGTGATACATGTTGTCAATTTACTTGGCTCTTTCTTTCCTAACTGCTCGTAGTTTCACTTTACTTTTTTATATGATTATTTCTATCTATTTTTATTTGAAGCATTGCGAGAAACATGACCAAAAAATTCATCAGAAAGTAAAATATTTCAAATATTATATTGCTATCTGGAGCTGGCTTACCTTTAAATCTACTTAGTGCAGCATCCCATGTGTTACCATACAAATTCCCAAAGAGTATTACTCTAATGACAAGTATAATATTTTTTGCAGTCTTGTCTCCATAATAATCAAATAATTTTTTTGTCATCTCTGGGTCAGGTTACTGGCGTATAAAAATAGGGCTTTATGTAAAACCTAAAATGTCTTAGCTAGCATTACCGAATACCATCAGTGGCCAGAGGTTTTTGACTATTAGTATTTTCTACATGTTTAACTCTTTTGATGACCTTGCTACCTGTAGTATCATGCAGC
>CAYSAA010000177.1:0-6237 GCA_964428905.1 uncultured Atribacterota bacterium | reverse complement strand
AAATTTATCAGAGGGAGGAATAATGAAATACAATATATTAGGGAAATCAGGAATAAAGGTAAGTGAATTGTGTTTTGGTGTTTTACCGATGGGTCCGCTTCAGGCTAACATACCGCCCAAAGATGGAGCTGAGGTTATTCTGGAAGGCTTAAATTCCGGAATAAATTTTCTGGATACGGCACAGGCATATAAAACTTACCCCCATATTAAAGAAGCTCTCATTAATTTCAGGGGTAACGTAGTTATTACCAGTAAATCACATGCCACTGGATATGAAAAAATGAAGAAAGCAGTTCTGGAAGCCTGTCGTGAAATGAATCGTGATTACATTGACATTTTTCACATCCATGCCCCCAGAGAAGATAAGAATGTTTTTCAAAAAAGAGCAGAGGCTTTCTCATGTCTAATTGATTTGAAGAAAGAAGGAATGATAAGGGCAGTAGGGATTTCCACGCATGCTGTAGAGGTAGTGGAAAAGGCCGCAGAAGTGGAAGAAATAGATGTGGTTTTTCCGATTATTAATCAAATAGGCTTAGGTATTATTGGAGGAACACCGAAGGATATGATTAGTGCTATGCAAAAGGTGCACAAATCAGGTAAAGGTCTTTATGCTATGAAAGCCCTGGCAGGCGGTTATCTTATTAACCATATTGAAGAGGCAATAAATTTTGTTAGAAAAATAAAGGAAATTCATTCTACGGCTATTGGTATGATTAATTCTCGAGAATTAAAACTTAATCTTAAAATTTTTGAAAACAAGAAACTAGATCAGAATGAATTAACTCAAAAAGGTGTGAAAAGAAAAAGGTTATTTATTTCAAGTTTTTGTGAAGGTTGTGGTACTTGTGTAGAGGCATGCCCTAATGGTGCCTTATCTTTAAGAAATGGTAAGGCATGTGTGGACCATAACCTATGTATTACCTGTGGTTATTGTGTTCCCTATTGTCCAGTATTTGCCCTTAGAATTGTTTAACCTGGAAATCTATGAAAACAATTTCTTATTAAGATACCAATAAGTTAAGTTTTTTTGGCAAGATTTCTACATGATATTTTTTCTGTGGTATTAACATTTCACCGGCAACCTGGGCTGTTATCGGTTTTTCAGACTCCAGCAGTATTTCTTTTCCCTGGAAAAAACTGACTTCTTGCACATCCCGGTGAGTCCCTTTCATTGCTTTTGGTAATAGATAGAGACATCGTATTCTACCCATTTTCCCAACGAGGCAGATATCTAGCAAACCGTCATCAATTTCCGCCTCCGGGGCAATATTAAATTTTCCTCCTTCAATTCTGCCGTTGGCGATTGCTAAAAAAAACATTTCTCCTTCTATGACCTGATTGTCTATAGTGATTTTGGCCTTAAAAGAAGGAAGAGGAAATAATAGTTTCCGGATAGTAGCGAAAACATAGACATAGGCACTCAAGGCCTTCCAGTGAGGATGGTCTGTTTTTATTTGATTGGCCAGTGCGGCAATTTCTGCATCGAAACCAATGCCGCAGACATTGGCAAAATAGATTTGGTTATTGATTAATCCCACATCGATGTTTTTTGTTTTTCTTTTCTTGATAACTTGGCATGCCTGATAGATATCAGTAGGTATAGAAGTACTTTTGATAAAATCATTGGCCCATCCAGCTGAGATTATTCCCAGTGCCGGTTGATTTTGGGAAGTGAGGATTCCGTTAATTATTTCGTTGATGGTTCCATCCCCTCCAACCGAAATAATAGGATTCGCACCGTTATCTGCAGCCTGACGGGCTAATTCTGTGGCCCCTCCCGAGGAGGTGGTCCAACTGGTATGGTATGGCAAATTCATTGCATCGAAATTTTTAAAAATTTCCGGTAATAACTTTTCCGGTTTTCCCCCACCTGCAGTTTGGTTGATAATTAGTTCGGTTTTCAATTTGGTTTTTTCCTTTTAGATTCTATAATCATTAGAATATTCTTTGAGATTTAATGAAATATGAAAATTATATCAGCTATCTGATAATTATCAAATCTTTTTCTGAGTTGTCAGCAAGTGGTAAGATTCCGGTTGTCGGTCAAGGATAGCATCAGTATAAGGGACAATAATTTTATCTTCAGCAAGATTGGTAGAAATTTTAGACATAGTTGCCATTTCTGAATTTTCAAGACAACCGGCAATAATCTGTCCAGATGGAGAAGTAATAATACTGTGTCCAATAAATTGTTTCTGGATAGAGTTTGGACAGATTAAAAAAACCTTATTTTCTGCGCTTCTGGTCTGACCTATTTTGATTTGTTCATCCTGAGAAAATTGGCAAGGCCAGATAATCATTTGTGCTCCCTTTAAAGTCAATATCCTGGCAATCTCCGGAAAATAGCCTTCATAATCCAGCATCAAACCTATATAGCCAAAGTTTGTTTCAAAGATTGGTAAATCATTTCCCCTTGCCAGGGTATTTTTTTCACTTATTTCCAAATGTGTCTTTCTGTACTTACCGATCATTTTCCCGGACTCAATGAGAAAGATTGTTTTAAATTTACTTGGTCCTTCTTGTTCTTTTAGTACAATTGAACAAAGAGCCGGACAATCTCTGGTCAAATCCTTTAATTGATTTAAGATTTCCTGGGTTTGGTTAAAGGGGATGTTGTTATTTTGAGAAAATGTTAGAATGTCTACATCCTGTTCTATAAGGGTATGAAAAAAGTATGCTATCTTTTTCATATATTCCTGCAGAGATTGGTTGCTTTTTGATTGTATTTGAATAACCGCAGCAAATGGATCTTTTGATGTTTTGGTTTTGTTTTGTCTAATAGCTAATTTTTCATATGGTAAGGTAAGCAAGTGGTATTGTTCAGAACGCCTGTCTTTAAAGACATCAATAGTACCGGAAATAGTTTTGTCATGAGATAAAGAAAGATCAATATCTCCAATCAGTATTTCTTCTTTGTCAATAGAAGCTATAGCCATTATTTTGCCTTCAGGAGAAAAGATTGAACTCTTGCCACAGTATTGAATTGTCTTTTCTTCAAATCCCACTTTATTGGCAGCTACAATCCATACTTTATTTTCTAAAGCCCTGGTAGGTACCATATATTCCACTTGGGGATTAGACCATGTTTTTCTGTCCAGACCACTGGTAACCCAATTGGTAAGATCCAGTAATATTTCAGCCCCCTGCAAGGCAAGACTTCGAGTAATTTCAGGAAGACGACCATCAGCACAGATAAACATTCCGATTTTGCCTATCTTTGTTTTAAAGACCGGATATTGATCGTCCTTACTAAACCATTTGTTATCAAAATGCCATAAAAAAGATTTTTTTACGCTACCAACTTCTGAACCCTCATCATTGATCAGAATAGCTGAATTATAAAGTGTTTTATTGTCTTTTATATATTCAGGTATTCCAACAGCTATAAAGGTTTTATATTTTTTGGCATACATTTTGATTTCTTTTAAGAATTGTTCAGTTAAGGATGCAAGCTTTTCATAAGTTCCAATAATACGAGGAGATAAGAAATAGCAGGGGAATATACACTCCGGCAGCACTATCAAATCAGGTTTTGATTGAACTGCTTTTTTTAAAAATCTAAAAATGTTTTCTTTATTTTCTGCCTGTCTTTTATAAGATTTAGCTTCTAATTGAAGATAGGCAACACGAATGATATTATGATCCATGAATGGTCCATATTTTTTTGATTAATTTTATTGTCTATATTATAAACGAATTGTTTAATATAACAAAATATTAATGTAAAATTTCTTTATCAGATATATAAAATATAAGGGCAATCATTTGCATTATTTTAAAATCAATGGAAAAATGATAAGATAGTAAATAAAATTCGAGGGAAAATTATGGATCTTTTTCATCAGCAAGATACACATTTTAGTAAATCTATG
Organism: uncultured Atribacterota bacterium; assembly: GCA_964428905.1. Taxonomy (GTDB): domain Bacteria; phylum Atribacterota; class Phoenicimicrobiia; order Phoenicimicrobiales; family Stramentimicrobiaceae; genus CAYSAA01. The sequence continues at coordinate 2,365 of CAYSAA010000177.1, read as the reverse complement.
CTGTCTGCTCCGTTGGCGGATCGGATAAGACCAAGAAATCTGGATAAGTTTGTCGGGCAGGAACAGATCATTGGCAAAGGTAAACCCCTGCGTATGTCTATTGAAAAAGACCAATTACAATCAATGATACTCTGGGGGCCACCGGGTTCCGGCAAAACAACACTTGCCATGATTATTGCCGGGATGACTAAAAGTCATTTTGTACAATTCAGTGCCGTAACATCAGGTATTCCGGATTTAAAAAAGATGATTACGAAAATTCATCAACGGTGGACTTATCATCAGCAAAAGACGATTTTATTCGTGGATGAAATTCACCGATTTAACAAAACACAACAAAATGCCTTCCTCCCTTATGTGGAGGATGGAACCATTATATTGATTGGTGCAACCACCGAGAATCCTTCTTTTGAAGTAATTTCTCCCTTGTTATCCCGTTCCAGTGTTTATGTTCTGGAACCCCTTTCTAATGAAGATCTGTATCACATTATCCAACGTGCCTTAAAAGACCAGGAAAATGGATTAGGAAATCTGACTGTTGAGATTGATGATAGCGTGATTTATTTTATCATACAGCTCTCATACGGGGATGCCCGGGTAGCTTTAAATATCCTGGAATTTGCAGTTACAGTAAATTCTTATCATGCAAATCATGCACAAGAAATCATCAAAATAGACCAAAAACTGATACAAGAAATTGTCCAAAAAACAAACCTTCGCTATGATAAAAGCGGGGAAGAACATTACAATATCATTTCTGCCCTGCATAAGAGTATGCGTGATTCTGATCCGGATGCGGCTCTTTACTGGGTTACCCGTATGATCGAAGCAGGAGAGAACCCTCTCTATATTGCCCGGAGGCTTATCAGGTTTGCTTCTGAGGATGTGGGAAATGCAGACCCCTCAGCTCTCTCTGTTGCCGTTTCGGCCATGCAAGCAGTTCATTTTCTGGGTATGCCGGAAGGAGATTTAGCACTTGTTCAGGCAGCTGTTTACCTGGCCAATGCCCCAAAAAGCAATGCATTATATAAAGGAAGACAGATAGCCGGACAGGATATCAAAAAATATGGTCATTTACCGGTGCCGCTGGTTATCCGCAATGCCCCGACCAGGATGATGAAAGAGATGAAATACGGGAAAGGTTATCAATATGCCCATCATTTTCAGGATGCACTGGTTCAACAGCAGCATCTTCCGAAACAATTGAAAAACAGGAAATACTATTTCCCAACTGAGCGAGGTTTTGAGAAAGAAATTAAAAGAAAAATGATTACACGAAACAAGAAATTATCAGAAAAAACTAACCAGTAGATTTTAAATCATTAAATTATTATCAACTAAAACAAATTACCCTTCCACAATTCTAAAATAAATAAATTATTCGCTTATTGTCTAAAAATTCTTGAATGGGGAATAATTATAGTAGAACAGAAAAAGAAGATTAACAAATAAATAATTCATACAACTACATTGATTAGAGGTTGAAAAAGGCAAACTATTCGAAAGGATAGGACGCAAAGGACTGGGTCTAAAGCAAGAAGTTGCTAAGATTGCCAGACTGCCGACTTCTTTTTCTTTTATAATTAATTAAAAAACTAAGGTTGAAAAAGGCAAACTATTCGAAAGGATAGGACGCAAAGTTATGGGCCTTAAAGTCAAAAGACTAAGGTTGCCAGGCTACCACCTTTTTTTCATTTTAGCCCAAACTTTGATTACTTTTTCAGCTGAGAACAAGGAGAGTAGATAATATGAAAGTTTGGGGAAAATTACTTAATACAAGCAAAATACTGATAATCATCAGTACAATTTTCTTACTAACATCCTGTAGCGGGGTTCTACCGGAAGTAGCAAACGAAGAACAAGATAATAGCATTAGTAATAATTTAATACCGGGGATTGAGGATAAAGCTAAGTTAAGCTCAATATATTTGGAAGTGCCATATCAGAAATATGCAGGGACTGACTGGTGCTTACCAGCATCCGGTTCAATGGCATTAGATTTTTTTGGTATACAAGTAAGTCAACAGGAGTTAGCGCAAAAAATAATTAAGCCCGATGGTTTGGGAGATATCTATAAAATGGTGAAATTTGCCAAAGATTTAGGATTTGACGCATCATTCACAGTGTTGACAATGGAAGAGATTGAAGAATATTTATACAATAATATTCCATTAATAGTAATACAGGAATACAAAGAGACTAATCCACTGGCTCATGCCCGGGTTATTACCGGTTTTGATTCTGAGAAAAAAGAAGTGATCAGCAATGATCCAACTATTGGGAAAGGCTACACTATGTCTTATCAGGAATTTATGAATTTAAATTTAACAACAAATCAAAAATATTGTATGACAATCGTTATCAC
>CAYSAA010000176.1:0-4640 GCA_964428905.1 uncultured Atribacterota bacterium | reverse complement strand
TAGTCAAAAGATTCAGATTTTCATATTCGTCCTAATAGCAAGAATCCATCAATATACTGAGGGGCTTTATTTAACCATAAAAAAACACCTTCTTAGAAGGTGGTAATGGTTAAATAAATTGGTTTTACCATAAAGAGAAAGATGAACTAATAAGAGATCAAGAGAAGAAGAGCATAGAAAAAAACTAACTAATAAAAAGTTAAGTCTCTTTTAGAGGCTTCTTAAAGCCACCCGCTATGCGGGTGCGGTATTTACTTTTCCATTACCTTAAATTTTTGGTATAAAAATGGATTTTATTATATTTTTAGTATATATTGTATAAGGTTAAGTTAAATGGTTGATCTAAAAAGAGTATTTGATTTTAATATCAACTTTTTTTGATGAAAGAAATAAAAAAAATTTAGAGGTTACTTAAATGATAGAAAAAACTTTGGTTTTAATCAAACCTGATGCTTTTAACAGGAAATTAGTAGGGGAAATTATTTTAAGATTTGAAAGAGTAGGACTGAAGTTAGTAGAAATGAAAATTACCAGACCTGCTACCGAATTAGTAGAGAAACATTATCCGGATGAACAGAACTGGATTAAATCTGCCGGACAGAAAACGATAGATACCTATCAAAAATATAATTTAGATCTGGTAAAAGATTTAGGTACAGAAGATGCCCTTGAAATTGGTAAATTAATCAGAAAATGGCTGATTCAGTACCTGACTTCAGGAACTGTTGTTGCTATCATCTTAAGCGGAAATCATGCCATTGAAGTGGTCAGAAAAATAGTCGGAAGTACGGTTCCCCTTTTTGCTGCATTGGGTACTATCAGAGGTGATTTTTCAGTAGACTCACCCGATTTTTCCACCCCGGAAAAGAGGGTCTTAGAAAATTTAATTCATGCCTCGGACACGATTGAAGAAGCTGAACGGGAAATTTCTCTTTGGTTTGAGTAAAAAGGAATCAATATGAAGAGATCTTTTACTATCATACTTAATCCAATATCAGATAATGGAAATGCTAAGAAAAAGATATCTCTGATAGAAGAATTTTTTTCAAAAAAAGCGGCAAATTTTAACATTATTCTTACGGAAGGAATCGGTCATGCTATTTCTATTGCAGCTTCCTATGCTCAAATGCCTGATCAGGTCATTGTGGCGGCAGGAGGTGACGGAACTTCTAATGAGGTAATTAATGGACTTATGCTAAATGTCCACTCTTCTGCCTCATTGTCAATGAAACAAAAGAGTTTGCAGTTTGGTGTTCTGCCCATCGGTCGGGGAAATGACTTTGCTTTTGGAGCGGGCATTTCAGGAAATCTTATCGAGAGTATGCATCTTCTTCTGGAAGGGCCCTTTCAACCTATAGATATAGGGTTTGTTATCGGAGGTGACTTCCCTCAAGGACGGTACTTTGGAAACGGTATTGGTATTGGTTTTGATGCAATTGTTGGGCTTGAAGCGGTAAAAATGAAATATCTCCACGGAATGTCATCCTATGTCCTTGCAGCAATAAAAACATTAATACTACGTCCAAAAGCTCCTACTATAGAAATATGCTATCAAAATAAAAAGCAAATCATCACACCAGCTCTTATTTCTATTATGAACGGGAAGAGGATGGGAGGAGCCTTTTTTATGGCACCTGATGGAAATATGAATGACGGGTTACTTAATCTTGCTATTACTAACCAGGGGACCAGAATTTCTTTGCTCCATGCTATGACACTCTATATGAAAGGGGAACAAAGGTTGCACAAGGGTACGATGACAGATTCTACAGAAAAAATTTCTCTGAAAGCACTTTCAGGAAGTATGACCGCCCATGCCGACGGGGAGACAATCTGTATAACAGGTAAAAATCTGGAGATTAAGATATTTCCGTCAGCACTTCAGATCATTACGATGAAAAAATAAATATGAATTTAACCGCTAGATTTATCACTTCTATTATCAGACAAATTATGGTTGGATTGGCTGGCAAAGACTTATTACGGCCAAAGATTATTGGCCTGGGCGCACTCCTGGGTCTAATTGTTTCTTTTGCTTTTTATAGTTCTACCGGTTTTCATGAAGTGCTTAGTTTTCTGGCAGGTATCGTATACGGTATCGTTTTATATTTGCATCGAATCTTTTTTCTTGGCTATTTAATATAATCATTGTGGAATATAATCGAAAATAGGCTCGACTATTTTTTTAGATAGGGTTTTAAAGAGAAGTAGAATGTGATATTGAAAGACCTGTCCGGATTTTACTCTTTACTAAAAGGAGGCAGGAAATTTTGATCTTTAAATTGTACAATTTTACACTGCGACAGATAGGCTTGCAAATGTATTAGACGCAAACATCTATATTTTACTGCTTGAGTTTTTAAAATACATAGGTTAAAATAATTTTGATAGATTGATTAGTATTATCTTGTAATATTATTATCTGTAAAATGTAGGTCCTTTTTAGGCAGCAACCAGGATACTATTTAAATAAAATTTTTGGTGAGGCAGTTTTGGATACCAAAAAATTAGGTAATAAAGAAAAAACAGCTAAAGAAAAAGATCTAGTTTGTGAAAAACATAATTGTTTTAAATATCTGTTCGATTATTCCCCGGATTTTCAAGCAGTCCTGGATGATGAAGGAAAAATAACCGCAGTAAATAAGACTTTTAAAAAAATTACCGGAAAAAACAAGAGGGAATTAATAGGTAGCTTTATTTATGAAATTATGCCTGCATTAAGAAGAATAATAAAAAAAATTAGCAGTCAAAGAATAAAGAAAAAAAGAGTATGGAATATAGAGGTGAAATTAGACAGGCCAAAAAGAGAACCTATTTTTTGTGACTTATTTTTTCTGGCATTTGTTAACAAAGAAGGAGAAAAAATTATTCATCTAAGTGGTAGGGATATATCCGAAAGTAGAAGATCCTATCTAGATCTTACAAAAACAGAGGAAAAGTTAGAGAAAGAAGCAAAAAAAAGTGCCCAGGCATTAAAAAATTCCCGATCCAAGGTTAATAAACTGAAAAAATTATCTATAATCGGACAATCCGTGGTCGATGTAGCCCATGAGATTAAGAATCCCTTAACTACCATAAACTTAATTTCGCAATATTTACAAAGCATATCTGCCGATTATTACCAAACAGAACAATTACAATCAATGCAAAGAAACCTAAATCGGATAAATAAGATTGTATTCAGCTTGTTACATCTTTTTGAACCCCCTAGCTTTAATTTTATTGATTGCAATATTAATGGAATATTAGAAAGATTAATTTCGAATTTAGTGGCTTCCCTTCCAGGGAATATAAAAATCATTGAGAGATATGGTTCAAATATACCCCCGGGCTGGTTTGATTCAGCTTCCCTGGAACAGGTTTTTTTAAATATAATATTTAATGCTATACAGGCGATGCCAGAGGGTGGGGAACTTTATATTACGACCAGTTTTGATCCTGTCCGAAATGGAATAATAATAAAATTTGAAGATGCGGGTATAGGCATCCCGGAAGGAAATCTTAAAAAGATATTAAAACCCTATTTCACTACTTTTAAAGGAGGTACTGGTTTAGGTCTTTCTATTAGTCGGAATATCCTGAAGAAACATCAGGGCACTATGTCAATAGATAGTAAGTTAGGGGAAGGGACCATTATTAGTATTTACCTTCCCATAAAAAAAGAAAGAGAAAAAAACAGGAAACGAGATAAAAATAATGACTAAGTCCAAGATTTTAATCATTGATGATGAAGTAGATTTATGCCAGACCCTGCTTCGTTTATTAGAGAGGGAAGGATACAAAGTTTTTATTGCCCATAGTGGTGAAGAAGGTTTGTTGAAGGTTAAAGAAAATTTACCTGATTTAATCCTTTTGGATTTAAAGATGAGCGGAATAGGCGGAATTGAGACTTTAGAGAAAATTATTGCCATCGATAAGGATATCTTGGTCATTATGTTAACTGCTTATCAGACTGTAGAAAGTGCAGTAAAGGCAATGAAGCTCGGAGCTTATGATTATATTAGCAAACCCTTTAACATTGAAGAATTAAAGATAGTTATTAAAAAAGCTCTCCGGGAGCGTAATTTATCCCGGGAAGTTGTCTCCTTGCGTCACCAAATAAGAGAAAAATATAGTTTTCATAATATAATCGGAAAAAGCGATAAAATAAAAGAAGTGCTGTACAAGATTGAAAAGGTTGCTCCTACCAATGCCACGGTGTTGATTAGAGGAGATAGCGGAACCGGGAAAGAGTTGATCGCCAAGACGATTCATCAGTACAGTCCCAGAAGCGATAAGCCATTTATAGCCATTGATTGTACCAGTATGCCAGAAACTTTGATAGAAAGTGAATTATTTGGCCATACTAAGGGAGCCTTTACCGGGGCAGCAGCTAAAAGATTAGGTAAATTTGAATTAGCGCAAGGAGGGACATTCTTTTTAGATGAGATTGGAAATTTACCAGTTAATATTCAAGCGAAGTTGCTTAGAGCGCTTCAGGAAAGGGAAATCATCCCTATTGGAGATAATTACCCGGTTAAAATTGACGTACGAGTGATTATTGCCAGCAATACTGACTTAGAAGAGGGAATAAAAAAAGGGAATTTTAGAGAAGACTTATATTATCGGATAAATGTTTTTCCGATTCCCCTTCCTACTTT
>CAYSAA010000175.1:0-2658 GCA_964428905.1 uncultured Atribacterota bacterium | reverse complement strand
CCATCAGTACAAACCAATATCTTCATGAATTACCCTCCTTTGTTGATTTTTGCATATCTAATATTTAAAAAATTGACCAATTTCAACATTTACTTCAATCAAAATATCTTATCAAATTATAACATATAGCAATTCAAATGAAAAAGACCGCTATAAAGGCACTTCCATTCTTTATGCAAATTCTTCTTAATACTTCTTGAGAAAATAAAACAGTTGAAAGTTTTATTTTCTAAGGTTATCGTGATAATACTTGTTATCATTCATAATAAGCTGAAATAATTAAAAAGGTCAGGCTTCTTAATCATATCTAAGAATATAAAACCTGACCCTAAAAAATTTCTGGTGGAGATAAGGGGATTCGAACCCCTGACCTCTGCGATGCGAACGCAGCGCTCTCCCAACTGAGCTATACCCCCATAGTTCTTCAATTAAAATTTTGTGTTAAACAGACATATTTATTTTACTATAAAATATCATATTTTTCTATATAAAACTCAGTAACAACCATATCTTCAAACAGCTGCTCCCCAAAAATTTTAAAAAATCATTCATTACTGAAATAGTTATAGGGATAATTATCAGGAGATACCTCATCAGGAATATTATCAAAAATATTATTGAAATTATCAATATCTCCTGCATCTATACCTCCGATAGTAGGAGTACTATCATATATGTAAATTCCTCCACCGTTATCTATATATCCTCCACCATTTCGTATGGTCAACCCTGTAATTGTTGATACATCACCTCCACTGCATGTAATTACCGAATGAGTACCTCCTCCATCGATGATTGTATCTGCTACAATGCTAGGATCAGATGGGTCACAACCTTTTAAGACGATATTTTTACCCTGCAATACCAGATGTTCATTATATATACCAGGATAGACAATAATTGTCTCACTACTTTCTGCAACATTCAAAGCTGAGTTGATTGTTTCATAGACATAAGGTTTACCAACTATCCTTATCTCTTGTTTCCCGATAAAAGTAGCATGTACAATAAAATTGGCAGTTCCGCCAGTGCAAGTTAGAACAACAGTATCGAGGGGTCCAACGGTTGTGCCATCGACATAAACTTCATCAATATTATAATATTGATCTGGACTGATTTTTAAAGTTATGCTCTCTCCAATTGGTACAGTTATTTCTCCAGATGGGGTAATGCTGCCATGTTCTCCGGCAGTAGCAATAACAGTATATGTAGTAGCCGTTGAGCCTAGAAGATCATTAGGGGGGTCTGATGAAGTAGTAGTAGGAAGTGATGGACCTTCCGATGTACAGCTTACTATAAAAAACAGCGTGATTGAAAATAATAAAAGAAAAAATATAGGGAATAGTTTCTTTTTCATTAAACAAACCTCCTAATATTCTACAAATCATTTAATACTTAAAATTAATAATTAAATAATCAGTATTCATTTTTCATACATAAAAAAATGTTTTGATAAATAACAAAAAAATAAGAATAGAAATTTATGGATATATCGGCTTGGAAAATTTAATCACTCTTGGTAAAACCAACTCTTCAAGTTTAGGCCCAACTTTAGTTTCCGGTTCCAGATAAGTACGGAAGCCGACAAATAGTGGGGCAAATTTATGAATTCCTTCCACAGTGATTTTTGAAGGTATGACAAAATCCGGACCTCCTTCAGGTAAACCATTGGATCTGGATGATGTTAGTACAAAGAACTTTTTCATATCCGGGTCTTCTGGTAAATAATCTCTTACACTGCCATCCCACTGCATAGAATTTGAACCTGTAACTCCGTTGATATACTGTTCACCGTAAATCGTAGCACTGTAATAAACAGATTTCCCGGTTCGAGTATTGTCTACTCCAAAAATAACTATAAATTCATTATCATAAATGGTAAATGATTCGGTTTTCAGATAGGCAGCATCCCGATTATCGCCAAGCATATCTTTTTTAGCCTGAATTCCTCGCAAACCTGCATCAACCCACACATCTGTTCGGTACTCAGTTGCCTTCCATCCCTCTCTTTCATATTTTTCTATGATGGCTGCTTGTAACTCCTCCATTTTCGGCAATAAGTCCATTTCGGTCTTGCCACTACCTCGCACACGCAATTGGGGCATGGGTAAAGGATTTGGCTTCCCGGGATTATTTGGTGTGACGCGAAAAACCTGCATGGGTACATTTTTTACATGTTTTTCAAGGACCTCCTTATCACTGGGACCATATACCCGAACACCACACATCAAAATATCATTTTCAAAATCAGTTCCCAATCGTATTACAGAAGAAGGAATAACTGAAAGATTATAAATATCCTCTGGAAACCCTGCATTAATCAAACTTTGTCGGACTTTTTCTTCTGTTGTCTGGTCAGCCGTAAAAACAATAACAGTGTAGGCATCGAAGGGGTTTCCATCTTCACCATCAGTCTTTATAGTCATATTATTAATGGTATCATTAATGCTGTTTAAAGTTCCTGAAATTTTAAAGTATCTTCATCATAACGTGTATAGAGATAAGGGTTAAAGCCAAAATATTTACATTCTTTGGGAGTTTTTCCAATAAGTAAAATGCCTTCATCCGGGTCAAGGCGAAATCTAGGGTCATTTACCTGCATTCCTTCCCATTCCATCTTAGGGTATAAAGGGGGTAACTTTTCTTCATTTACAGGGG
>CAYSAA010000174.1:0-17617 GCA_964428905.1 uncultured Atribacterota bacterium | reverse complement strand
TTGATCATTCCTATTGCCATGGAAAAAGGAGTCCGTTTTGCTATTCGGGAAGGCGGTAGAACGATTGCTGCCGGAGTAGTCACTGATATTAGCGAGTAAATGAAAAAGCAAATCAGATCGTTACGATTACTTGCTGAAAAGCAAAGATGAAGAAAATAAGATGGAATGATTTACTGATATGACCTTGAGTATAGGTGTATTTAAGGAAAGAGAAACAAGACTGGGTAGCAAGCCCAGTCTTTATTGTTGGATAGAAAAATAAAATAATTTTACTGACCTGCTAAAGTTTTGAGGTCAAAGGGTCTACTTAATAAATAATGTAATTGTAATTGTAGCTTGACAGCTATGCTAAAATATGTTAGATTTAATTTCGTAAATTTTTTCCGAATAATGAGGAGTGAAGCATGAGAGATAGAATTGTACTGGCTTGTACAGAGTGTAACAATAGAAATTATAATAACTATAAAAACAAGAAGAACACTTCGGGAAGAATTGCTTTAAAAAAATACTGTAAATTCTGTAAAAAACACACATTGCATAAAGAAACAAAATAGTTCACTTGTTGTTTAGAAATTAATACAGGTCCGTAGCTCTAACGGGAGAGCACCGGACTCCAAATCCGGGGGTTGCAGGTTCAAATCCTGCCGGGCCTGCCAGATATTATAATAAAAAGTAGATAATAAATAGCACAGAAAAGGTGTTTTAATGAAAATAAGCCAATTATTTCAAAAATTAATTAATTTTATGAAAGAAGCTAGGGCAGAGTTAAAAAAGGTTACTTGGCCCAATAAAAAACAGCTGATAAGTAGTACGATTGTGGTAATATTTACTGTTGCTTTGGTTGCCGTATTTTTAGGAATTGTTGATCTTATCTTTTCACGTATTGTTACGATCATCTTGCAGTAATAAACCTCAAAATGACAAAGCAGTAATTTAATTTTCATTGTATTTGGAGTGTGATTAGCCATCATTAAGACTGTTGTGGGAAAAAAATGGTATGTTGTTCATACCTATTCCGGTTATGAAAATAAAGTAAAAGTAAATCTGGAACAGCGGGTAAAATCGATGGGGATGGAGGATCAGATATTTCAGGTGCTCATCCCGACAGAGAGAGTACTAGAAACAAAATCCGGGAAAAAAAGATATGTCCAAAAAAAAGTATTCCCGGGTTACGTGGTAGTTGAGATGAGGTTGAATAATGAATCTTGGTATGCTGTTAGAAACACACCCGGCGTTACCAGATTTGTTGGCTCAGGCGGTAAGCCCATTGCTCTGAGTGACCATGAAATAAAAAATATTTTAAAACAGATGGGTAAGGGTGAAAAGAAACCCAAGATTGATATTGGTATTGGAACCAGTGTAAATATTATAACTGGTCCATTTACTGGTTATACCGGGAAAGTAAGTGAAGTTGATACCCAAAAGAGTAAATTAAAAGTTTTATTGACAATATTTGGCAGGGAAACATCGGTAGAGTTAGAGTTTACAGATGTAGAAAAATATTAGTCTGTATTGATTAGAGTGTATACAATGATATAATCAAATTATTCGTATTATTTCGTATTAAGTAACAAAACAGAGGCGAGAAGAGGTGTAAATTAGATGGCTAAGAAAGTTATTGCAAATATTAAATTACAAATTTCAGCTGGAGCAGCAAATCCAGCTCCCCCTGTTGGCCCTGCTTTAGGTCAACATGGACTTAATATAATGGAGTTTTGTAAGGAATTTAATGCTAAGACCAAGCAAGATATTGGAACAATTATTCCGGTTATTATTACTGTTTACCAGGATCGTTCATTTGATTTTATCTGTAAAAAACCACCTGTCTCCTTTTTATTAAAAGAGGCAACAAATATTGAAAAAGGTTCTGGTGAACCCAACAAAAATAAAATTGCCAAAATAAGCCGAGAGAAAGTAAAAGAAATTGCTGAAAGAAAGATGTCTGATCTTAATGCCAATGATATTGATAATGCGATGAAAATTGTTGAGGGCACAGCTCGCAGTATGGGTATAGAAGTTGAATAGCGGATTAGCTAAGTAGTTTTATAAATCATAATTAGATTAATATTAGGTAATTAAGTGGGAGGATAAATTCCAGTAAAACCACAAGGAGGAAGAGATGGGGAAAAAACATGGTAAAAAATTCACAGAAGTTTTAAAAAAGTATGATAAAACAAAATATTATACTATTGAAGAAGCCGTTAAAATGGTTAAGGAATTGGGTTGGGCAAATTTTAATGAATCAGTTGATGTAGCCATAAAGTTGGGTATTAATACTCGGCGTTCTGATGAGCAGGTAAGAGGAGCCGTTAATCTACCGCATGGTAGTGGCAAGCAAAATAAAGTGATTGTTTTTGCTCAGGGCGAAAAAGTAAAGGAAGCAGAAGAGGCTGGTGCTGATTTTGTTGGTGGTGAAGACTTAGCTGAAAAGATTCAAAAAGGATGGACAGATTTTGATGCAACAATCGCCACTCCTGATATGATGAAAATTGTTGGGAAATTGGGACGTGTTTTAGGTCCGAGGGGATTGATGCCTAACCCAAAAGTTGGCACTGTTACATTTGATATAAAAGAAGCTGTGTCATCAGTGAAAAAGGGAAAGGTAGAATATCGAGCAGATCGGTTTGGTATTGTGCATTCTATGATTGGCAAAATAAATTTTAATGAAGAGCAGCTTATAGATAATTTCAAAGCATTGATTGATGCTATACTTAAAGCAAAGCCTGCCTCAGCCAAAGGACGATATTTGTTAAGTATAGCAATTTCTTCCACAATGGGTCCCGGGATTAGATTGGACCCGATGAAAATATTAGCAGGAGTAGAAAAGAGATAACATATATGGTATTGTAAAAAAATATTCTTAGAATAGATCCTTAGATAGCAGGTATCATGATAAGTGATTTAAAAGGTTTTTATAACTAACCTGCTGAGGAATGCAAGTCAGATTGTAAGACAATCCTTCCTTTATTGTGTCTAAGGAAGGATTTTTTTATCATTATTTTTAACAGAAAGGAGGAATTTCTTTGCCACTTAATAAAGAAGAAAAAAAATTAGTTGTTAACGAATTGATGGCAGAATTGGAAAAATCATCAGGCATTGTTTTAACTGACTATCAAGGGCTCGATGTACAGGCAATTAACCAACTGAGAAATAACCTGAGAGAAAAAGGAATTCGATATAAAGTATTTAAAAACACATTGTTAAAACGGGCAACCCATGAGGTAGGATTAGAGGATCTTAGCTCTGACTTAACCGGATGTACTGCCATTGCTTTTTCTGAAAAAGAGCCAATATTAACAGTTAAATTGTTACATCAATTTTCCCAGGAAAATAAAGAAATATTCAAATTGAAAAGAGCTTTAGTTGAAGGACAGATATTTTTTGGGGATCAACTAGAGAGGATTGCCAACCTACCTACCAAAGAAGAGCTTTTGGCGAAATTATTAGGTAATATGAAATCTCCTATTACTTCATTTGTTTTTACATTGAAGGCTCCCATTGTAGGGTTAGTAAATGTAATGGATCAAATTAGAAAGCAAAAAGAAGAGAGTAGTACGTAATCAGTGGTTAAATAAGATATATGCTGTATATAATATAATAGACTGAAAGGAGGTGAAATCATTGGTAGAGAAGAAAAAAGAGCAACCAGAAGAAAAAAAAGCTACTACTAAGGTTAAAAAAGAAGATACAAGTGCCAAAAGCAAAGAAGTAGATAAATCTTCTAAAGAGAGCAAGGTTAACAATACTGTTGAGGAGATCATTGAGAAAGTTGAAAATTTATCAGTATTAGAGTTAGCAGACTTGGTTGAAGCCTTAGAAGATAAATTTGGTGTAAGTGCTGCTTTACCGGTCGCAGCCCAGGCAGCCGCGCCTGTTCAGGGTGGAGCTGCTGCTCAAGAAGAGGAACAAACTGAATTTGATGTGATACTGAAAGATATAGGGGCAAATAAAATTAAAGTTATCAAAGAAGTTAGAGCAGCAACAGGTCTTGGGCTAAAAGAATCTAAGGAACTTGTAGAAGGTGCACCAAAAGCAGTAAAAGAAAAAATAGAGAAGAAAGACGCAGATGCATTAAAAGATAAACTAGAAGCAGTCGGTGCAACTGTAGAAATAAAATAATTGAGATGATAACATTGTAAAACATTATTTTGATTTATTGATTAGATCATTCAGGCAAGAAGATACCTATTTCGAAAAAGAAATTGGTATCTTCTTGACTTTTTATTACTTTAGTATTAAAATAATAATTTGCATATATCTAAAAAAGGTTGGTGTTAAAAGTGCAGAATAAAGAATTAGAAATATTGGATTATTCTAGAATTAATAATTTCATTGACCCACCCAACTTTCTCGATATTCAGAAAAAATCCTACCAGAAATTTTTACAGAAAGATGTTTTTCCAGAAAAACGTAAGAATATTGGCTTAAATAAAGTTTTTAAAGATGTTTTTCCTATACAGGATTTTACCGGTAATCTTGTCTTGGATTATGTTAATTATGCCATTAAAGAGAGTAAATATACTCCCTTGGAATGCTGGGAAAGAGGTAGCACTTATTCTGCACCCCTGGAAGTAAGAATTAGTTTGGTTAATAGAAAAACTGGAGAAATAAAAGAACAGGACGTTTTCATGGGAGAGTTACCATTAATGACTGATAGTGGAAGCTTTATCATTAATGGAGCCGAAAGAGTCGTTGTTAATCAGCTTATCCGTTCCCCGGGTATTTATTATGGCAGTGAAGAGTATGGTGAAAATAAAACTTTATATAATTACCGGATTATACCCAATAGAGGTTCTTGGTTAGAATTTGGGTTTGATAGCAACAATATGATCTATGTTAGAATTGATAAAAAAAGAAAAATTCCAGCTACCACACTATTGAGAGCATTAGGTTATGAACGAAATGATGAGATTATGGATTTATTTGACAATAGCGAAATTATTCAGGAAACATTAATAAAGGATAACACTAATAGCAAAAGAGAAGCACTAATTGAAATATTTAGAAAGTTAAGACCAAGTGAACCACCAACTGATAGGAATACTCGTCAGCTTTTAGACAGACTCTTGTTTGATTCTAAAAGATATGATTTAGCAGATGTGGGACGATATAAGGTAAATCAGAAATTACAGATTCAAAATAGAATATTAGACAGAACAACTTCCAGGCCTATTGTAGATCCGGATAATGGTCGGCAATTAGTAAAGAAGAATATATATATTAACCAAAGAATTGCGGAATCAATCAGGCTATCGAATGTTGAAAAAGTCTATGTATATAATGATAATGATGAGGAAATCGTTGTATATAATCAGAAAGATGATACCAGTGTTATCTTGTTTAACCAGGAAGAAGGCATGATTGATGATAAAAATATTGGACTGCAATTGCTTGAAGATATTATTGATCACCAATCAGGGGAGATTATTGCACAAAATGGACAAATACTTGACAAAGATTTACTTTACAAAATAAGTGCGATACAACCGAA
This sequence comes from uncultured Atribacterota bacterium, assembly GCA_964428905.1. Taxonomy (GTDB): domain Bacteria; phylum Atribacterota; class Phoenicimicrobiia; order Phoenicimicrobiales; family Stramentimicrobiaceae; genus CAYSAA01. The sequence continues at coordinate 12,126 of CAYSAA010000174.1, read as the reverse complement.
AATTAGAGTCAAAAAGGGTAATGCCTTAAGCAAAGATGATATTGTTAGCTCCTTAAGATATCTGGTTAACCTTTATTATGGAATTGGCTATATTGATGATATTGATCATTTGGGAAATAGGAGGGTTAAAACGGTTGGAGAGTTGTTGTTAGATCAATTTTATATTGGTTTGATTAGAATGGAAAGAGTTATTAAGGAAAGAATGACTATTCAACCGGATCTTTCGGCAGTTACCCCACAAGCGTTAATTAATATTAGACCTTTGGTTGCTGCTGTTAAACAATTTTTTGGAAGTAGCCAACTATCACAATTTATGGATCAAACCAATCCACTTTCTGAAATAACACATAAAAGAAGATTGTCTGCCCTCGGGCCGGGGGGTTTAACCAGGGAAAGGGCAGGATTTGAAGTTCGTGATGTTCATTACAGCCATTATGGAAGAATTTGCCCCATTGAAACACCAGAAGGTCCCAATATTGGCTTAATCGGTTCATTAAGTATATATGGTAGGATAAATGATTTTGGTTTTATTGAAACACCTTACCGTAAGGTAGAAAATGGAGTATTAATGGATCAAATAGTCTACCTGACCGCGGATGAAGAAGACCAATATAAGATTGGACAAATCAATATAAAGATTGACAAGAATAATAAAATTATTCAAGAAGATGTACCCTGTCGATATCGGGATGATTATCTAACTGCTCCTCCCAAAGAAGTAGATTTTATCGATGTTGCACCGAACCAAATGGCCAGCATTTCTGCAAGTCTAATACCTTTTTTAGAGCACGATGATGCCAACCGGGCACTAATGGGAACCAATATGCAGAGACAATCCGTTCCCATAATCAGGACAGAGATGCCCTTGGTTATGACCGGTATAGAAGAGAGAGTTGCCCAGGATTCAGGTACTATTATCGTATCCGAAGATGATGGGGTTGTTGAAAAAGTGAGCGCCGATATTATTGTTATTAAAGGCGATAATGGTGACAAAAAAGAATATTTTTTGAAAAAATTTTATCGCTCTAATCAAGGGACATGTATTAATCAAATACCTATTGTAGGTGAAGGCCAAAGAGTGACCAAAGGAACGCCTATTGCGGATGGCCCAAATACAGATCAAGGGAGTCTGTCTTTAGGAAGAAATGTACTAGTTGCTTATATGTCATGGGAAGGATACAATTTCGAAGATGCTATTGTTGTCAGTGAAAAAATGGTTCAAAATGATACGTTTACTTCTATCCATATTAGTGAGCACGAATGTGATGCTCGTGATACCAAGTTAGGACCCGAAGAAATTACTGCCGATATACCAAATATTGGTGAAAGCAATCTGGCTAATTTGGATGATGATGGTGTAATAGTTGTGGGTACCGAGGTTGAACCAGGTGATATTTTGGTGGGGAAAGTGACACCAAAAGGAGAAACTGAATTAGGACCGGAAGAAAGGCTTCTCAGGGCAATCTTTGGTGAGAAAGCCAGAGAAGTTAGAGATACCTCTCTGCGTGTTCCTCATGGAGACAAGGGAAAAGTGATTGATGTTAAAGTTTTTTCACGTGAGAATGGGGATGAAATACCACCTGGCGTAAATAAAATGGTAAGAGTTTTTATTGCTCAAAAGCGCAAAGTGTCAGAAGGTGATAAGATTTCAGGTAGGCACGGAAACAAAGGTGTTATTGCCAAAATACTTCCAGAGAACGATATGCCTTTTTTACCTGATGGAACGCCTATCGATATTATTCTTAACCCGCTTGGTGTTCCTTCCAGAATGAATGTGGGACAAATATTAGAAGTCCATTTAGGCTGGGTTGCAAAAGTGCTTGGTTTAAAAATCATTACCCCAGTATTTAATGGGGCTACTGAAGAAGATATTGAAAAAGCTCTCATTGATGCTGGTTTGCCAGGTGATGGGAAAAGTGTTCTCTATGACGGCAGGACTGGGATACCTTTTGACCAGAAAGTTACGGTAGGTTACAGTTATATATTAAAGCTAATCCATTTGGTTGATGACAAAATCCATGCTCGCTCCACTGGCCCTTATTCTTTGGTAACCCAACAACCATTGGGTGGTAAAGCTCAATTTGGAGGTCAAAGATTCGGTGAAATGGAAGTATGGGCCTTGGAAGGTTATGGGGCTGCATATAATTTACAGGAGATGCTGACTGTTAAATCGGACGATGTTACAGGAAGAATAAAAACTTACGAATCAATTGTTAAAGGTGAGAATATACCGGTTCCCGGTATTCCCGAATCATTTAAAGTTTTAATCAGAGAATTAAGAAGTCTTTGTTTAAATGTAAATGTTCTGGATCGTGATGGCAAAGAAATTGAGATCAAAGAAGATCTTGATGTGAAAGAAAGGCTTGATCAGGATTTTATCAATCATTTAACCTGATCTTGGCCTAAGATTGAAAAATTAGAAAAGCTACGAAAATCTAAGAAAATATCTATTATATTTGTGATTGTATCTAATAGTACTGGCATAGATTACATAATGGGGAGGTAATGTGGTTGGAAAACTCAGAAAGAATTAATGCTATCTCTATAGGGTTAGCTTCTACCGAGGATATTAGGCGATGGTCCCATGGAGAGGTAAAAAAACCGGAGACCATTAATTATAGAACACTCAAACCTGAAAAAGATGGTTTATTTTGTGAGCGTATTTTTGGACCGACTAAAGACTGGGAATGTAGTTGTGGGAAGTATAAAAGGATAAGGTATAAAGGTGTTATATGTGACCGCTGTGGTGTAGAGGTTACCAAAGCAATTACACGCAGAGAAAGAATGGGTCATATTGAATTAGCTTGTCCCGTTTCTCATGTATGGTATTTTAAAGGAATACCAAGTCCATTAGCTTTATTATTAAATATTTCTCCACGAAATTTGGAGAAAATTCTTTATTTTGCACCCGATCGAAGAAGAGAACAGCTTTATGAAGTATACCCAGCAAATGAGGAAACTCATCTAGAAAATGATGTTATTCTGGAAACCGAATATAAAATACATCAGATGTACCAACCTGAGTTTAATGCAGAACAAGTGTATCACACCAATCAACTTAAAGTATTTCCACATAAAGTTGGCGATATTATTGATGCAGAAAGATTGACAGTACTTCATGAAACGTATGGAAAAATATTTTTTAGCGTAGAGGAAGTTGTTCCCAAAGAACAGAAGAAACAGAATGAAGAAATGAGAGAAGCCGTTCTTTCAGAAGAAGTTACTGATGCAGAAGAAAATGAAGAAAAACAAGAACAGGGAGAGGAACAAAATCAACAAGTAACTTTCGAGGAGAACAATGAAACTGACAAGATAGAAGAACCAACGAATTATAAAATTATGGAGATTGATGGGTTAATTTCTGAAAGTAAATTAAATCTTTTATTAGAAAAAGATCAAGGACTTTCTAAAAGAATAACAATGGCTAGACAGACACTCGAAGAATCCTGTTATGTGGTTATCCAACCTGGTAAAACAAACCACAAGGTTGGAGACATTATCATGGAAACCGAACATAGACTATATTCCCATTATGATTCTCAATTTCGTGCTGGAATCGGTGCTGAGGCGGTTAAATCCTTGCTAAAAAATATTAATCTTGATTCACTAAATATGGAATTAAGAGAGGAATTAAAACATTCATCCGGACAAAAAGCTAAAAAAATGATCAAAAGGCTTCAGATTGTCGAAGCATTTAGAAAAAGTCATTCCAAGCCGGAGTGGATGATTATGGATATATTGCCAGTAATTCCCCCTGATTTGAGACCAATGGTCCAGCTGGAAGGAGGTAGGTTTGCTACTTCCGATCTCAATGACCTTTACCGCAGGGTTATCAATAGAAATAATCGCTTAAAAAGGCTATTAGAACTGGGAGCACCGGATATTATTATTAAAAACGAAAAAAGAATGCTGCAGGAAGCTGTTGACGCACTTATTGATAATGGGCGAAGAGGTCATGCGGTACTGGGCGCAGGTAATCGCCCGCTTAAGTCCCTAAGTGATTTATTGGAAGGCAAAAAAGGTAGATTCAGACAGAATTTGTTAGGTAAGAGGGTTGATTATTCAGGTCGTTCTGTTATTGTGGTCGGTCCAAATTTAAAGATGCACCAGTGTGGATTACCTAAAAAGATGGCTTTGGAATTATTTAAACCATTTGTTATGCATCACCTGGTGAAACGAGAATTAGCCCATAATATAAAAACTGCTAAGAAGCTTGTTGAACAGGAATCTCCTGAAGTTTGGAACATTTTGCAGGAAATTATCGAAGAGCATCCTGTCCTGTTAAATCGTGCACCAACACTTCACCGATTAGGAATACAGGTATTTAAACCTGTTCTTGTTGAGGGAAATGCAATTCAATTACATCCATTAGCCTGTCCGGCATTTAATGCGGATTTTGATGGTGATCAGATGGCAGTTCATGTTCCTTTGTCAACAGAGGCACAAACTGAAGCTGAGATATTGATGTTATCTTCAAATAACGTATTATCTCCTGCTAACGGAGCACCAATTGCTTTACCTTCCCAGGATATTATTTTAGGTTGTTATTATTTAACAATGAAAGAGAAAGGACAAAAAGGAGAAGGGAATTTATTTTCCAATCCTGAGGAAGCGATTCGTGCAGAAGAAGAAGGCTATATTGATATGCATGCCAGTGTCAAGATAAGGGTAAAAGACGTAATTGAAGAAACAACGGTTGGTCGAGTAATTTTTAATCAAATATTACCTGAAGATATGAAGTTTGTTGATTTAACCATTACCAAAAAATCATTGGCAAAGATTATTTCTTATATTTATCGTCATTTTGGGCAGGAAATTGCCGTAAAATGTCTTGATGATATTAAGGAATTGGGTTTTCACTATGCTACCATATCCGGTATCACAATTGGTGTGGTAGATTTAGAAATTCCTTCACAAAAGGATAAAATACTGGAAGAAGCAGAAAAGAGTGTTTCCAAGATAAAAGAACAATTTCATTATGGCTTGATTATGGAAGAAGAGAGGGAAGAAAAAATTATTACAGCCTGGACTGATGCTGCTAACAATGTTGTGAATGCAATATTAGACAACCTGAGCAGTTTTAATCCGCTTTACATGATGGCTGATTCAGGTGCCCGTGGGAGTAGAAGACAAATAGGGCAATTAGCAGGTATGAGAGGTTTAATGGCAGATCCTTCAGGAAAAATTATTGAATTTCCTATTCGATCTAACTTTAGAGAGGGATTGTCTTGTTTAGAATACTTTATATCTACCCATGGTGCTCGAAAAGGGTTGGCAGATACCGCTCTAAGGACCTCAAAATCAGGATACTTGACAAGAAGGCTGATTGATGTAGCCCAAGATGTTATTATTACTGAGGAAGATTGTGGTACGAATGATGGTGTAATTGTATCTGATATCCAGGAAGATGGGAATATTATTGAAAAATTGGAAGAAAGAATTGTAGGTCGAACCGCTCAGGAAGATATAATTGATCCTGAAAAAGGAACTTATATTGTCCATCGGGGAGAGTCAATAGATGAAAAGATGGCTAAAAAAATTGTTGATGCCGGCATTAAAGAAGTTAAAATACGTTCACCTTTAACCTGTACCTCTAAACATGGGATTTGTGCAAAATGTTATGGCAAGGATTTGGCAACAGGAAGAACAGTTATTATTGGAGAAGCTGTTGGAACGATTGCGGCACAATCTATAGGTGAACCGGGTACACAGTTGACTCTAAGGACCTTTCATACCGGTGGTATTAAGATAACGGGAGAAGATATTACTTTGGGTCTACCTCGAGTTGAGCAACTGTTTGAAGTAAGAAAACCGAAGAAACAAGCAGTGATAAGCGAGATCAATGGTTATATTGAACAGGTTAAAAATTCAAAAGAGAATATTCGAAGAGAAGTCATAGTTAGATCTGAAACCGAAGAAGGTTCTAATAAGAATAAAGAAAATAAAATGAAAGTTTATTATATACCCAATGATCTGAGAGCTATTGTGGAAGAAGGGCAAAAAGTAGTGGCTGGTCAAAGATTGACCACCGGATTCATTGATCCCAACGATATACTTAGAATACAGGGTATCAAAGCAGTTCAAAGATATCTGTTAGAACAGGTTCAAGAAGTTTATCGTTCACAAGGCGTAACTATTAATGATAAACATATTGAGGTTATGGTCAGACAAATCGCAAGACTGAATAAAATTTATGTTAAATCATCCCGAGACTCAGATCTACTTTCAGGAGAACTGGTATATGTTTCAGACTTTGAACAGGCAAATAAACAGGTTATGCATGAAAATGAAGAAATAAGAAATAGAAATAGAGAATTACTGTCAGGTAAACGCTTAGGTACTTCCTTAATAGGAGCAGGTAATAAGGGAGATAATATGATTGAGAATAATACCATAATTGACGAGAATACCATTAAGAAAATTGAGAGCATGGAATACCAAAGTTTTGATATCATTGACGAACAGGGAAAAGTTAATCATATAGAACAAGGGGAAATTAATTTTATTGATGGAATAACAGGTCATATATTTATTGGGACCCTTTCCAGAGATAAGAATGTTTCTGAAAATAGTGAAAAGCTGGAAGAAGGCCAGAAAATTGGTCTGGAAGATCTAAAAGGTAAAAAAATCACACCAGAAATAGCTATCAAGTTAGTAAACAATGGGATAAACATAATTCGTATTAGCAAGCCGGAAGAAATAGAAAAATTGAAGGGAAATATGCTGGCAGAAAATATAGATATACCCGGTAGTCAGGATGTTATCATTGATGCCAATAAGATATTAGATGATAATGATATACGAAAGATCATAGATTATCAATGCGAAGAAGTAAAGATATGGAATAATATTAAGGAAATTAACATCAAGGAAAATCTGATCAGTTTCATCAAAGAAGATGTGATTGGGAAAAATCTGGGAGAAGAACTAAAGGATCCAGAATCTGATAATATTATTGCTGATAAATCACAACCCGTAAGTAAGAACATTATCAGAAAGTCCTATTCGGCAGGTATTAGTGATATTCCATTAGAAGATGGCCGTTTCTTTTCTTTGGAAGGAAGATCACTAGAATATATTTATCAAAATTTAGTGGGAAAAATTGTTGCTCAAAATATTATCGATAAGGAAACTCAAAAAGTACTTATCCCGGCTGGTGAAAAAATAACTAAAAAGAATGCCAATACTTTATTTCAGCAAAATATCGAAATAATCAAATATCGGAGTGAAGACAGTAAGAAAGAAACAATATCTCTAATTGAAAATGTGGGTTATATTAAAAGGATCAAGTTACCTGCAGTAGGAATGCCAATTATTCAGGGAATTACCCAGGCTTCTTTGTCTACGGAAAGCTTTTTGTCCGCAGCCTCTTTCCAGAGGACGACACATGTTCTTACCAACGCATCAATTAAGGGCAAGGTTGATCATCTTGTTGGTCTAAAGGAAAACGTTATCATTGGTAACATTATTCCTTCAGGTACGGGATTGTCTAGATATCGTGATATTGAAATTACCTCTCGATACGAGCAAGAATTAGAAAGAGAGGAACAAGAACATTTAAAGGAAGAAAAAATAAAGAGCTTAGCAGAAAATCAGATTGTAGAGGAAGATGCAAAGCAAAAATACCAACAAGAGACTGGTTAATGAAAGTAAGTTAAGTTAAAAAATATAAATGTATTTAAATAGTAAGATATTATTGACAATGATGAATGATGCTGATAAAATGTGTAAGTATTTTAACAAGTAACATTTTGAAAAAAGAAAAGGTGGTCTTAAGATGCCGACAATTAATCAATTGGTACGGAAAAGAAGAAAAAAAGCAACAAAAAAATCAGACACCCCAGCTCTAAAAAGTTCACCTCTAAAAAGAGGCGTCTGTACCCGTGTCTGGACTATAACACCTAAAAAGCCTAATTCAGCTTTAAGAAAAGTAGCCCGAGTAAGGCTGACTAATAATATGGAAGTAACTGCTTATATACCAGGGATTGGGCATAATTTACAGGAACATTCTATTGTTTTATTAAGAGGTGGCAGAGTAAAAGACCTACCAGGTGTAAGGTATCATATTGTACGGGGCGTTATGGACACAACCGGTGTAGAAGGAAGAAAACAAGGTCGTTCCAAATATGGAGCAACAAAGCCTAAGAAATAGAATATTGCATACTTTATACTTTTGATTACTGTTGTATAAAATATTTGAATAATCTTATAACTTAGTTGAGGTGGATTGTATATGTCCAGAAAAAGAAAAGCAACAAAAAGAGACATTACTGAAGATCCTATATTTAAAGATAAAAGAGTAAGCCAGTTCATTAATCATATTATGTTGGATGGCAAAAAAAGTGTTGCCAGTCATATATTTTATGATGCGATGGATATGATTAAGGAAAAGACTAAAAAAGATCCTATTGATGTTTTCAATCAAGCTATGGAAAATGTGATGCCTGTTCTCGAAGTTAAATCGAGAAGAGTCGGAGGCGCAAGCTATCAAGTACCCGTAGAAGTAGATCCAGAAAGAAGGGTTACTTTGGCTATGAGATGGATTATTAGTTTTAGCAGAAGCAAGACTGGTAAACCTTTTTCAGAGAGATTAGCTTCTGAATTACTTGATGCTTCCCAGGGAACCGGTAATTCATTTAAGAAAAAAGAAGATACGCACAGAATGGCGGAAGCAAATAAGGCTTTTGCACACTATCGGTGGTAAAAGCGGTTCATTTATAGATAGAAAATGAATAGAATTATTTTTAACAGATTATTAGGCTTGCTAACAGATAAAAAGAAGAGAGAATGATTATTTATGGTCAAAGCGATTGACTTACAAAAAGTGAGAAATATTGGAATTATGGCCCATATTGATGCTGGGAAAACTACTGTCACTGAAAGAATATTGTATTATACCGGCAAATTACACAAAATGGGTGAGGTGCATGAAGGTTCAGCAACCATGGATTGGATGCCTCAGGAAAAGGAAAGAGGCATAACAATTACATCCGCGGTTACAACATCTTTATGGAAAGGTTATCAAATTAATATTATTGATACGCCAGGGCATGTAGACTTTACAGTCGAAGTTGAACGATGTCTCAGGGTACTTGATGCTGCCGTTGCTGTTTTTTGTGCTGTGGGAGGAGTAGAACCTCAGTCAGAAACTGTCTGGTATCAGGCTGATCGTTATCATGTTCCCAGGATAGCTTTTATTAACAAAATGGATCGTGTTGGTGCGGATTTTTATGGCGCTATTAAGATGATTAGAGATAAATTTTCAGTTATTCCGGTTGCATTACAGATACCATGGGGTAGTGAGGATAATTTTCAGGGTATTATCGATTTAATTAATATGAAGGCCTATTCTTATGTGGTTGATAAATTAGGTGTTAATTATAATACTGTCGAAATACCTGATGATTACCTGGATGATGCCAGAAAAGCAAGAAAGGGAATGATAGAAATATTAGCTGAGGAAAATGAATCGTTGTTAGAAGATTATTTATATGGCAAGGAAATTAGTATTGAAAACATCAATCAGATTATTAGACAGGAAACCATCAATAATAAAATTGTTCCGGTACTATGTGGAGCCGCTTTGAAAAATAAGGGGATTCAAATTCTGTTGGATGCTGTTATCAGTTATTTGCCTTCCCCACTGGAAGTTTTACCGGTCAAAGGAGAGGACCCTAGGACAGGTAGTGAAATATTCCGAGAAACAGATATCAATGAACCTTTATCTGCTCTGGTTTTTAAAATGATGATGGATCCCTTTTTTGGAAAATTAAGCTTTGTAAGAGTTTATTCCGGCCAATTAAAAGAAGGTTCTTATGTCTATAATTCAACACAAGATGTGAGAGAAAGAATAAATAGGTTGGTGAGAATTCATGCTGATCACAAGGAACAGGTAGATGAAATTTCAGCTGGAAAACTTGGTGCCATTATTGGTTTAAAAAAATCGGGCACAGGGGATACCTTATGTGATGAAAAATATCCCATAATTTTAGAAAAAATGCAATTTCCTGAACCGGTTATCTCTATTGCTATTGAACCAAAGAGCCAGGTAGACAAAGAAAAGATGGCGCTAGCGTTGGATAGATTAGCAGAAGAAGATCCCACATTTAGACGAACAGTAAATAAGGATACTGGACAGACAATTATTTCCGGCATGGGGGAACTTCATCTTGAAATAATCATTGATCGTTTACTTAGAGAATACAAAGTTGAAGGCAATGTGGGGGAACCGCAGGTTGCTTTTAAAGAAACTATTAGGAAGAGTGCAAGGACTCAGGGTAAATTTATAAGACAAAGTGGAGGCAGAGGCCAGTATGGGGACGTTGTTATTGAAATTGAACCATACAAGGAAGGTACTTTTGAGTTTGTCGATAGAACGGTAGGCGGAAGTGTTCCTAAGGAATATATTCCTTCAGTCAAACAAGGAATACAAGAAGCCATGTTGAGTGGTGTTCTTGCCAGTTACCCTGTTACCAATATAAAGGTAACCTTAGTAGATGGTTCTTTCCATCCGGTAGACTCATCTGAGTTGGCATTTAGAATAGCTGCCTCAAAAGCATTGAGGGAAGGATTAAAGAAAGCAGATCCGATTCTTTTGGAGCCCATTGTTGAAATGGAGATAAAGACACCTGAAGATTATGTAGGTGCCATTATTGGCGATTTAAATTCCAGACGTGCAAAAATTGAGGGTATTCAAGAAAAGAAAAAAATCAAGGGAAAAATTATTGTTGCTCATGTGCCTTTACAGGAAGTGTTTGGTTATGCTACAAATTTAAGATCTATTTCACAAGGGCGTGCTAATTATGTCATGCAGTTTGCTTACTACGAAGTTGTTCCTGAAAATATTTCAAAAAAAGTTTTTGTTTAGAATTAAGAATGTTAATATTTTAGAGTAGAAATTATCTTTAAGGAGGAAAAAACAAAATGGCTAAAGAGAAGTTTGTTCGTACCAAGCCGCATGTTAATATCGGAACGATTGGTCATGTCGATCATGGTAAGACCACCCTGACCTCGGCAATTACCAGGTATTTATCTATTAAAAATTTTGCCAAAGCCATGGCCTTCGAGGACATTGATCGTGCCCCTGAAGAAAAGGAAAGAGGAATTACCATCTCGGTATTCCATGCCGAGTACGAAACTGAAAAAAGGCATTATGCCCACATTGATTGTCCCGGACATGCTGATTATATCAAGAATATGATCACCGGTGCAGCCCAGATGGATGGTGCAGTCCTGGTAGTATCGGCAGCTGACGGTCCCATGCCTCAGACCCGTGAACACATTCTCTTATCCCGTCAGGTGGGAGTGCCTTATATCGTAGTTTTCTTAAACAAGACCGATATGGTTGACGATCCTGAATTGATTGAATTGGTGGAAATGGAAGTCCGGGAACTACTCAGTGAGTACGAATTCCCCGGTGATGACATTCCGGTCATCAAGGGATCGGCTCTCAAGGCTATGGAAGCCGATACCGCCAAACCGGATGATCCGTCCTATAAGCCCATTCAGGAACTTTTAGATGCTGTTGACAATTACATTGCCACACCCCAGCGTGATGTGGATAAACCCTTCCTTTTATCCGTAGAGGATGTCTTCAGCATTACCGGAAGGGGTACAGTGGCCACTGGCCGAGTAGAACGTGGCAAGATCAAAGTCGGTGATATGGTAGAGATTGTAGGATTGAGTGAGAAACCAAAAAAGACGGTGGCAACAGGTGTTGAGATGTTCCGTAAACTTCTGGATCAGGCAGAAGCCGGTGACAATGTAGGTATTCTCCTGCGTGGTGTTGACAAAAAAGAGATCAAACGTGGACAGGTTATTGCTGCCCCGGGCAGTATTACCCCTCACACCAAGTTCAAAGGAGAAATCGTTATTCTTACTAAAGACGAAGGTGGAAGACATACTCCCATCTTCAGCGGTTATCGTCCCCAGTTCTATTTCAGAACAACTGACGTTACCGGTACTGTGACCTTACCCGAAGGAGTAGAGATGGCCATGCCTGGTGACAATTTAACTGTTGTCGGTGAATTGATCATTCCTATTGCCATGGAAAAAGGAGTCCGTTTTGCTATTCGGGAAGGCGGTAGAACGATTGCTGCCGGAGTAGTCACTGATATTAGCGAGTAA
>CAYSAA010000173.1:0-8052 GCA_964428905.1 uncultured Atribacterota bacterium | reverse complement strand
GAAGGCATTAAGCCCAATGATAGCTCATCCAACATCAATAACTCGGGATTCGACATCAATCCTCTGGCAATAGCAAGCATTTGTTGTTCTCCTCCACTTAGAGTTTCAGCTATTTGTTTCTTCCTCTCTTCTAAAATAGGAAAGAGCTCCAGGATTTCCTCTTTTCTCCTTTCAATCTCATCACGGTCATTTTCAATATAAGCTCCCAATTCCAGGTTTTCCCCAACCGTCAATTTAGCAAATAATCTTCGACCCTCCGGTATATAACTAATACCTTTTCGAAGAGTCATATTAGCAGGCAAATGAGAAATATCCTCACCTTTAAATTTAATCGTTCCTGACTTGGGATGAATCAAACCGGCAATCGTTTTCATGATGGTACTTTTACCGGCACCATTCGCTCCTACAATGGAAACTAATTCTTTTTCTTTCACTTCAAACGAGATACCAAAAATAACCGGCACATTATCATAAGCACAATGAATATTGTCAACTTCTAATATGGTGTCAGACATTTTCTGCCCCCTTCTTAGCTGCCATCTGAGACTTCTTGCTGTATTTTTTACCTAAATAAGCTTCAATTACGCGTTCATTTTGAATAACGACTTCAGGACGATCTTCAGCTATCTTTATTCCTCCCTCAACTACAACAACCTTGTCAGCAATGGGCATAATTGCTTCCATAATATGTTCAACGACTAAAAAAGTAATCCCTTTACTCTGTAAATTTTTAATCAAATTAACTGATTCATTGACTTCGGTAGAAGTAAGGCCAGCCATACATTCATCCAGCATTAACAATTTCGGATCGGTAGCCAATGCCCTGGCCAATTCAACCCTCTTCTTCAGTCCAATAGCTAAATCACCAGCTCGTACGTTTTTTATTTTCGATAAATAACAAAGATCCATGCATTGTTCAGCAATATCACTGGCTTTTTCCGTATTTTTTTCTCTTAGATAAGCCCCGATCAGTACATTATCAAACACAGACATCTCTTTTAAGGAATGGACAATCTGAAATGTACGAACCGCACCCAGGCGAGCTACTTTGTAAGCGGGTAAGTTAGTTATATCTGAACCATCAAAAATAATTTTACCATTACTGGGTTTATAAATACCGGTTATACAATTAAAAAGTGTGGTCTTACCCGCACCATTTGGGCCAATAAGTCCCACAATATTACCTTCTTCTACATTAAAGGAAACTTTGTTATTTGCTACCAGGGAACCAAATTTTTTAGTTATTCCATGAACTTCTAATAATGACAATTTGATTTTACCCCCTTAATTATTAATATCAGATTCAGATGAAATTACTGTTCTGGCTTTTTTGTAATTGATATATTCATCGACTAAACCCATAATTCCCTTAGGCTGCCTCACCATAATTAAGATAATAAGGAAACCAAATAATATTAAATCAATACCGCTTCCCAGGCCACCCCACAAAACACGTGTATACTCCTGCAAAGGAATTAAAATCATTGCACCTAATAAGGGGCCATAAAAAGTACCGGCACCTCCCAATATGGTCACCAATACAAAAATCATCGATACCTGTAACGACATGACCATAGGAGGATCCACGCGTAAGTTATACTGGACAAAAAAGGCTCCACAAAAGGCTGCTAGGAAAGCAGAAAGACCCATAGCGAAAAGTTTAATTAAACTGCTATTAATGCCGGTTGCCTCAGCTGTTTCCTGGTCTTCTCTTACCGCTTTGAGATAATAACCGAATCGGTTTTTTTCAATATACCGAACAACACTGAAAACGATAAAAAATAATATTAAAGCACCATAATAATAAGGCTTTTTTGTCTGATACCACATAAAGTTCTTCCAACCAACTTCTACCATCGGGTAATCCAAACCCAGGGCACCATTTACCCAATACCAAACCATAAACAGACGATTGAAAATTTCCACAATCGCAAAGGTGGCAATGGCAAAATAATGACCTTTTAATTTAAAGCAGGGATAACTAATAAGAACAGCCACTACCATAGCTGCTAAGGCTCCAATGATAATTCCCGGCCAGGGTGTTAACCCAAATTTAACCACTGCCATTCCGGCACCATAAGCACCAATCCCAAAAAAGACTGAGTGCCCGAAAGAGACCTGGCCACCATATCCCCCAATAATATTCCATGCTTGAGACATACTGGCATATAACAAAATTAGAATAAGAACATGTTGGGTAAAACTATTCGCAGATACCTGGGGAATAAATGGTAGTACGATTAAAAATATAATCAATATATACCAATATAAATCCTGTTTATTCTTATTTTTCTTCCTCATAATCACCACCCAAAAAATCCTTTTGGCTTAAACATGATTACTGCTAAATAAAGTCCAAAAACAACGACATATTTAAATACAGGTGCGATATAAAAACCACCGAAGGCCTCTACCAAACCAATGGTTAATGCTGCTAACAATGCACCTGGTATGCTACCAAAACCACCCATAGCAACACAGACAAAAGCAATTAAACCAAACAATCCACCAACTTCCGGATGAACCGCCAGATAGGATGGTAATAAACCCCCGGCAATCCCTACACATATACCACCCATACCAAAAACCAGAGCAAAAATTCTTTCAGTTTTAATTCCCATTAACTCAGCCGCTTCTTTATCCATGGCAGTTGCCTGGATTGCCCAGCCCAGTCTGGTCTTTTTAACAATATAGTAGATAATAAAAACAACAACTAAGGCAAATAATCCGGTCACCAATTGAGGTATCGGCAAAACAATATTACCGAGAATTATCTTTTTTCCTTCCAAAATAGTATTATTTAAAAGGCGAAAATTGGGAGAGAAACGATTCAAGGCAAAATTTTTCAACACCATTGACAAGCCAAAAGTTGCCAGCAAAGCGGAGAGAGGGGGACCACTAAGACAATGATGAATAATCAATTTGTAAGTCAAATAACCAAGAATAAAACAGAATGCTCCTGATGCAATCCAGGAAATGAGTGGATCAATATTCATCAGGAATCCCAACCAATAACTAACATACATCCCCACCATGAGATACTCACCATGGGCAAAATTCAAGACATCCATCACACCCCAAATTAAGCTCAACCCCGAGGCAACCAAGGCATAGATCATACCCGTTAATAATCCATCAATAGCTACCTGAAAAAACATAGACATTAGGTATCTCCTTTTTATTTAGCAGTACAATCACGGTAATAAGAATGAAAATTTATTCTTACTACCGTGATTTTTTATTTATTTTTGTATGCTTAGGTTATCTTTATTGCCTAGTTATATTAACGTTCATCCCAGGGAATCATGGGGAAAACAATTTCGTGTGTTGCTAATTCAGCTGGAAATACACGTTTGTATTCTCCCTCCTGTAACTGGGTCATCATACTCATTGCTTTAGCATTCTGTCCACCTTCTACAAAAGCTACTTTACCGCCCATGGATAAAGGGGAATCCCATTCATTTGCGTATAGAGTTTCGCTGACCGTATCATAATCCAGAGTGCCGGCTTTTTCAATAGCCTGGGCTAAAATAAAGGTAGCCACTGCCTCCTGAATTGAATCACTGTCAAAGGGTACACTGGGCTCAATTAATGTTTTATAAATATCTTCAACCGCAGCAACGGCAGGCATCAATTCAGCAAACTCAGGTGCATAACCGGTCCCACCCATAAAGTAATTGGCATCATCACCAAGCTGTTCAGCAATAACCGGATCCTGATACCCGGTACAATAATTCATACAAATTTTGGGAAGCCAGTTCATCTGTTTCATCGTTTTAACCCATAGGGTATAATCTCCACCTAAACAGGCACCAAACACGGCATCAGGATTCTTGGCCTTCAAAGTTTGCACTTCACTATTCATATTTGTGGCACCAGGGCTAAAAGGTACATCAGCAATTACTTCAAAACCAGCCTCTTCGGCAGCTAATTTACCTTCATCAGCAGCATGTTTACCAAATTCACTATTTTCATATATAATCCCAATGGTTTGCAAATCAGTCCCCTTAGTTTCATTCATCCATTCCATTACATCACAAAATTCAATAGACTCAGTCTTATCAGTTGGTGCCATGCGGAAGAAGTATTTGAGACCACGTTCAGTTAAAGCAGCTGAGCTGGAACAGCCACACATGAAAAGTTTCCCCTGTCTCTCTGCTACGAAGCTAGCTGGATTTGTACAAGCACTATTGTAGCTTCCAATAATGGCATACACTTGTTCCTGATTGAACAATCTTTCTGCTTCAGTTTTAGCAATATCCGGTTTAGCCTGGTGATCAGCATGAACTAAAACAATTTTATATCCATCAAGAATTCCTTCCTGTGCTGCCAAAGGCACATCACATTCCGGATGCGAATTATTAATGACTTCAACTGCAGTTTCGACAGCAGCCTTGCAGCGACTTCCAGCCAGTGCACATGAGCCGGTTAACGGAAAAAGGGTACCAATCTTAATCACTTTCTCTTGTGCCACAACAGCACCGCTAACCAAAGTAAACACAAAAAGAACTATCAGTAAAATAAGCGAGATTTTCTTCGTAAAATTAATCATTTTATTTTCTCCTTCAATCATTTAAAATGGATATTTAAACAGTTAAAAAATAAGGTAATTTGCTATAGATCCTTTCTATCACTCCTCCTCTCTAATTATAATTCAAGATTAAGCAATATATGCAATGGAATATTATCAATATCAAATTTTAAATTAGCTCTGTGAAAATTTATCATTCATGCATTAAAAAAATTAAGATCAACCAACATCAAGAAAAAAAATCCCCATTAAACGAAAATAATCACAATAAAAAGGCGAGAGAGTGTAGCCCGGTTACTTTGAGGTTAGGGAGGAAAATGAATTTTTTTGTAAAAAATCACCATGAATAATCCAATCAAAATGATATTTAATTGTTCGAGTTACCTATAATATTATACATAAAATGATTTACTTTTTCAAAATTAATTGATAGTTCTATATCTATATTTATTGCAAAGCTAATCAGTATCATTTTTTTGTGTTTTAAAAAATGATTAATTTACCACTTCTAGTTTGCCAAATAAAAAAATATTTTTTACTTAACTTAGACTAATTAACCCAATAAACGAAAACCATATTCTATCGCTGTCATATTTAACTTCGCTATTTTGCTATGAGAATACTTATTTTGCACTACCTTTACTAAAGACTCTTTTCTGATAAATTCAGTCTTCCCGACAATAAAAGAAAGGGCAATCATATTGATAACTTGTAAAGAGCCAATCTCAAAAGCCATATCGGAAAAAGGGAAAGCAAAGACTTCTCCCAATTGTATATTAACTTGATCTACTTCATTCTTGTTAACAACTACCATGGTATTTTGAAGGATTTTATCTTTAATTTTTGGATAGGCTTTTTTATGTAGCACTAGTATAACGTCCGGTTTCTGGCATTCATAAAAATCAATAAAGTTTTTTCCAATTAGCACATCCGATTTGGCAAAAGTTCCTCTTGCCTCAGTCCCGTAGGTACAAGTCATTGTGGCAAACTTGTGCTCATAACAACTGGCTGCTTCACCAATAATGATTCCACTGGATACATTCCCCTGTCCACCAACACCACTAATGATAATCTCAAAATATTCTTTATGCTGCTTATCTTGCATGTGTTACTCCTTAATGATACAACTTATATCATAATCACATCTAAATGCAATTTAATGATCTATGATTGACTCTCTAACTCTTTGATAACGTTGAATATATCCCTCAACATTTTTATTAATATACTCACCTACCATAATTTTATTTGCTAAATCTTGTGGTGCTAATTGTTCTGCTTTCTTAAGACTCACCGTTCTTTCTCTTATAGCTTTGATCATTGCTACAGCATTATTCATTTTATTATACTTTCCGTAATGTGTCGGACAAATACTTATGACTTCTATAAAACGGAAACCATACTTTTTTTTAATCGCCTTACTAATATACTTCTGGATCATGCGAGGATTATCTATAGTACATTTAGCAACATAACTGGCACCGGCACTTTTGACTAAGGAAGAAATATTAAAACTATCTTCCACATGTCCATACCGAGAGGTTGAAGTAATTGCATTATAGGGAGTTGACCCAGAATATTGTCCCCCGGTCATGCCATAATTGAGATTGTTAGACATAATAGTAATGATATCCATATTGCGTCGAGCTGCATGAATAAGATGGTTCCCTCCAATGGTAACACCATCACCATCACCCACTAAAGCAAATACATTTAGTGACGGATTTACTAACTTGACCCCTGTAGCCACCGCTATTGCCCGACCATGGGTTCCATGAAAGGCATGAGTGGTTAAATAATCATCCGCCTTCCCCCAACAACCAATGCCAGTCACAGCAACAATATCTTTATTCTCTAAATTATTTTCCTCCATAGCCCTGGTCAATGCAGCAAAAATAATACCATTTCCACATCCCGGGCACCAAAAAAAAGGTAATAACTCGCTTTTGATATATTTTTTACCAGTATACTTCATCTCTGATTCTCCTTATCAAGTATGGCTAAAATATCATCCGGCAGAATACTTTGCCCTCCCAATTTATTGACACCAATGACTGGTATTTTCTGACAATACTTGATAATCTCCGATTTGAGCTGACCCAAAGACAACTCGGGAACAACAATTAGATGAACTTGAGAAGCAAAAGATTGAATTAAAACCCCTGGAAATGGCCATAATGTCTGTAACTGCAAAACACCAACTTTTATTCCTTTTTCTCTGGCTTTTTTCATGGCAGCTAGAGCAGGTCGAGTACTGCAACCGTAGGAAATAATTATAACTTCCGCATCATCAGTACGATATTTTTTAAAAAGTATAATTTCTTCCTTATATCTATCAATCTTGTCCATTAAGCGATAAACTAATTGTTCGTGGCTTTCAGCATCCGCACAAGGATAACCATCTACGCCATGCCCCGAACCATTAGCCCTGGTAATAAAAGGGCTTCCAAAAGGTGCGAAAGGAGGTACCAGATTTTCATCAGGCTGATATGGTTTAAAAATTTCAGGTAGACCTGTTGCCTTTTTTCGGTTAACAATTTCA
The DNA here is from genome assembly GCA_964428905.1 of uncultured Atribacterota bacterium. Lineage (GTDB taxonomy): Bacteria > Atribacterota > Phoenicimicrobiia > Phoenicimicrobiales > Stramentimicrobiaceae > CAYSAA01. The sequence continues at coordinate 979 of CAYSAA010000173.1, read as the reverse complement.
ATTTCATCTTTTTCTGGTATCTCGACAGTTTCATACATCTTGCCTATAATCCCGTCCATAGCAAGAAAAACCGGGCAACGAAAACGTTCAGCAAAATTGAAAGCTTGAACAGTTAAATCAAAACACTCCTGTACCGAAGCTGGTGAAAGTGCAATAATCATGTGATCACCATGAGTGCCATACCGAAATTGAAGAAAATCTCCCTGAGCCGGTTTGGTAGCTAACCCGGTACTGGGACCAACTCGCTGCACACTTATAATAACACAAGGAGCTTCCACCATACATGCTAATCCAATATTTTCACTCATTAAAGAAACTCCCGGACCACTGGTTGCGGTATAAGCTTTAGCACCAGCCATGCTAGCTCCAATGACGGCTGCTAAACTACCGATCTCATCCTCCATTTGAATAAAACTTCCTCCCACGCCAGGTAAATGAACAGAGGCATGTTCGGCAATCTCTGAAGAGGGGGTAATAGGATAACCTGCAAAAAATCTTGCACCAGACATAATTGCCGCTTCTCCTACTGCAATATTTCCCTGTAAAAAATAGCGACCTTTTTTATTACTGCCTATCATTTTTTACTTTCCCTTCCATCACCTTCTTGCTAATATGAATTGCCATATCCGGGCACATCATGATACACATATCGCAAAGAATGCAATGATCTACATTTAATACCAGGGGACCATCTAATTCATTAAAACCAAAAACTTGTTTTGGACAAACATAGGCACAGATTCCACATTTCTTACACAAATATCGATTAATCTCTATCGTTACAGTTACTTTCATAATCTTCTTCCTATACCTGTTGTAATAAAATTTTATTTGAAATAATCATCTAACACAATGCTTTGTTTTCTGCAATTGCCCTCGCTACTAAAGTCGAATACAATCTACTTTCAGCTGAGTCAGAACGCGAGTTAATCATCACCGGTACTTTTGCACCAAAAACAATTGCTCCGGATTTCGCCCT
>CAYSAA010000172.1:0-3581 GCA_964428905.1 uncultured Atribacterota bacterium | reverse complement strand
ATTTATCAAGGGTGAAGTCCCTGTCCCAGCCAATAAGGAAATGAACCTTATCCCAGTCAACAAGGACATTCCCTTGAACTAAGAGCTGAAAACATATTAAGGGATTTTTAAATAATCCATCTTTTTTTCTTTAAACTGATGGGTTATTTTAAATTGAGACAAAACCGCCAGTTTGCTCCCGGAAAATTTCTGATTATGAGTCTTGCACCATCTGTCAAAAATTTTTTGATATTTTTGCCTCAAATCCTCACTAGAAAGGTCAGTATTACCGTTTAATTCTTTAATAAAAATATCAATTTTGTCAAATGGCTCAACTGTAACTTCGGTAATTTCTAAAACTCCAATAGGGATACCTTTCCAATTATTTAAGAGGGCATAATCTCCGGCTTTTGGGATAGGCTGGTGGTACAAAGCATATTGATCTTTAAGTTCAATTAGCAATTTTTTCTTATTCTGTAGGATAGATTGATTGTAATCGTCAATCTCTTTTTTACGATGACCGTTTTTTACAATATGAAACCTTCTACTTTCCAAGTTAAAATCATTCAATAAAATATCATGATAAGCCTCGATAATCGACTTTCCGGAAAGAACAGAATAATTATCCAATTTTTTGATACAGGTAATAGGAACCCATTGTATATCCCGATATTTTGTAAGGTCAAATAATACCTCTGATGCTTCCTTCCCGGGACATAAAAAAAGATAAAGTATTTGATCGTTATGGAAAATGTCTAAAATACTCTTTTTACCTATTAAACTTGATTTGAGAGGAATAAAAGCCTGTTTGGCTAAAAGTTCTACATTTAACAAATTAGAAGGATTTTTGGTAGTATCTTCAACTTCAGGTAAAAGCCAATGATTATCATGACGTCTATTTTTATTCTTTACCCATAAAGCTTTGTGCTCTCTATCTAAAATTAAGAGAAAAGCCATTTCTACTCCTATAGGTATTTATTTCAAAAAATTGAAAAACTTACCTTTTTGTACCAAAAATCACTGAAATTTCAATAATACGAAATGATAGGAAAGCAACTCAACGATGCCCTTTAAATTCATTATCATAATTATTACGACAAAATGGTTATGAAATCCTCTTTTTTTGTTATTATACCATACAAATATTTTACTTTCTTTCTATAATAAAAATATAGTATAATTATTTTGAAGTTTTGATCATTAAAAAATTAAAGAAAAAACAGATTATGCGAAAAATAGTTACAAGAGACCTAACCAAAGGAAATATAACAAAGAACCTGCTTGTCGTATCCATACCTACCATGTTTGGGTTCTTTGCCCAGACTCTTTATGATTTAATCGACATGATCTGGATTGGAAAAATATCTGCCCAGGCAGTGGCCGGTGTAGCCATCTTTAGTACAATTTTCTGGCTTGCCGATATTTTTAACGAAATTATAGGGATTAGTGCAGTTTCTCTTATTTCACAAAGTTACGGAGCCGGTCAAACTGATAAAACAAAACAGATGATTGAACAATCCATCTTTTTTAAAATGATTGTTTCAGTTATCACTGCAATAATCCTTATCACGGTTTTAAAGCCACTCAGTTTGTTTTTCTCTAATGAACCCATAGTTATTCGACATATTCTTGATTATGGAATGATCCGTTCACTTTTTCTTCCTTTTATGTTCTCATCCTTCAGTGTCAATACTGCAATGCGCTGTACCGGTGATGCCCGGCATCCCATGATCATTATGACCGGTACAGCTCTTTTAAATATTATTCTGGATCCGATTCTGATGTTTGAAACGATTCCCGGTACTTCCCTCCCAGGATTAGGTTTGGGAATTCAGGGCGCAGCTATTGCCACCGTTTTCTCAACTTTTGTAGCCTTTACGGTCGGCCTGTTTATCCTCCTAACGGGAAGAAGTTATGTTAAAATATCTTTTTCGAACCTATTCCAATTAACTAAAGAAAATGTTAAAAAACTAAGTACTATTGGCCTTCCCACCGGATTGGAAATGTTTTTTCGTCAGGGGGGCCAATTCTTGCTCTTAAAGTTTGTTTCCTTATACGGTACTTATGCACTGGCCACTTTCGGTATTGGAATGCGCCTTTTTAATCTGGTTTTTCTCCCTTTATTAGGCCTGACTATGGGCGGAAGTGCTGTGGCCGGTCAAAATCTGGGTGCCAATCAAATTAATCGAACCCATCAAACTGCCCTGTGGGCAGCATTCCTGGGTAGTATTATTACCGGTATTATAGCGGCTGTCACAGTCATCTTTCCTGAACAGATTATCCAGTTATTTATCAATCAAAGTCAGGTCATCGAGATAGGAACAAAGATGATTTATATAATCGCCCCTAGCTTTATTGCTGTTGCTCTCTCTATGGGCTTAAATACTGTATTTACCGGTTCCGGTTACAACCTTCCCTACCTGGTATCCGGTATCGTATCACGCTGGTTCTTTCAGATTCCATACTCTGCTCTGGTAGTATATATATTTCTACTTCCTATTTCTTACATCTGGGTTGGATTCTTAGTCGCAGAATTTATTGAACTGCTGGTTATCCTTATCTATTACCGCCAGGGAAAATGGAAAGACACCAGAGTATAAAGCTTATTTTCTTTCTAACCCTGGTTTATTGCCTACCACATGCATTTATTAGATTAGTTGTTGGATAGCCTCCTGATCCAGACGGTAGACAGTCCAGTCCTGCAAGGGATAAGCACCCAATCTTTCATAAAACTTTTTAGCAGGATTCCAGTTTAATACAGACCATTCCATCCTGCCACAATTTCTCTCTCTGGCTATCCGAACACATTCTAAAAATAATGCCTTTCCAATACCCAACCCGCGAAAAGCTTCCTTTACATAAAGATCTTCAATATAAAGACCCGGCTTCCCCAGAAAGGTAGAATAATTATGAAAGAAAATGACCATACCGGCTGGTCCTCCTTCCCAGGTTGCCAGTTGTACTTCCGCATAGGCCCTTTTCCCAAACAGGGTTTCTCTTATTGCTTCTTCATCTGTAACTACTTGCTCAATTAATTTTTCATAAACTGCCAATTCTTTAATTAAAGCCAATATCACAGGCACATCCTGAGCTTCAGCAGCCCTGATATCAAGCTTCTTCTGATTGCTCTTCTCCTTCACCAAAACAATTTTCCTTTCTATCTTTTAAAATATTATTGCTGAATTCTTGTAACTTATATCCAGTGAAACCATTACCTTAATGTATAAAATATACTGTAAATACTAAAAATTCAAATATAAAAACCATCCACCAGCCAATATTAGTAACGATCCGGGTAATTTTTCCAGAATATTTTCCCTGAAAAACAGTAATGAAAAAAACAATGTCAAAATTAGAGAAAGGTTTGTTAATGGCTCGGCAATACTCAGATCGATTTGAAGCATGGCATAGAGCAGAAACAGATAAGAAAAACCATTAATCAATCCACTGATGATGGAAATTATTGGCTTTTCATGAAATACTCTCACAATCATTCTTGACTTTTTTCTGATGAATAAAATAACAATCAAGTTAAAGGCAATAAAAAAATAGAGAACGGTAGCATAGGTAACAGGATGAACATTGGGAAGAAAATATTTATC
>CAYSAA010000171.1:0-11819 GCA_964428905.1 uncultured Atribacterota bacterium | reverse complement strand
CTTCATCCGGGTCAAGGCGAAATCTAGGGTCATTTACCTGCATTCCTTCCCATTCCATCTTAGGGTATAAAGGGGGTAACTTTTCTTCATTTACAGGGGGAGGAACACTAACTCTCATATAAAGATTATTCTGATTATTGCCCAGGCAAGTAGGAAAGACATTGAGGTTAACCATTAAAAATAAATCCAATTGTTCCGCCACTCCTTCCTGAACGGTAAAATCCGCCTGCTGAAGTTCTTCAATTAACCTGTTCACATCATACTTTTCTTCAGCATAACTTGAACCAAAAAATAATAAATTCAATACAACCACACTAATTATAAAAAATATAATTTTCTTCATCTTTTTAGACCTTCCTTTTTTTAAAATTTTCATATTTTATACTGAAGGAAACACTACTAAAACATTACTGTATTCTCCTTTCTTGCATAGTTTATAAAATTAAATCTAAAAGATATAATATTTAATTAAAATAAAAATATCCTGTTATACAATAAAAAATAAGGATTTTTCTACAGAATTGATTTGAAGTGGAAAAGACAGATCTGAAAAAATGTTGGTTCTAATGTAGTACAATTAATAATGAAAAATATGCAGGTTAAATAATTACTGCTATTTTTTATTATAATTTATGGCAATTAATTTTTTGTAGCTATTTCCTCCTATGAGGTTAATAAAGAATTTTTTTATATACCATGTTTAATGAGAAAAATCAACATTATTTAGTTAAATTGTATATATAATTTACCTTTTAATAGCTAATAGCTTTTTGTTCTCTAAATTAATAATCTAAACCAAAACCTCAAAAACTCTATCCTCTTTTTCAGGATTATTATTATTCTTATCTAAACCTTTTTTCTCATATTCTTTAGTATTCTTCCGGGCATAAAAATCATATATGGAGAAAAGTCGATACCGATAACATGATAATTATTTTTTAAAAGTTCCAGAGCCAATTAGCCAGTGCCACAACAAATATCTAACACATTTTTATTATATCTATAAATATCCTTGCCCTGGTAAAAATTCATGATATGGGATGCAATCTTTATAGCAAAAGTACCCCACATTTGATTGTATATTCTGGCAAATTCCTTCCCATAAACCTGGCTCATTATTCTCACCTATTGATTTTATCAATAAATCAATAAAAGCATAATATCTAATGAAACCATAACAATAATTTATAATCTTTCAGAACTTGTGAAGGCTGACCTCTTCTTTCCTCGTGCCTTTTCTGTACACCGTTTAAGTAAACAGCCTCCTGTCGCTGATATATTTATTCCTTAGGGGATTCCCCTCTGCCCTTAATACCTTGTTTCCTGTAATATCAAATATTGATGACCAGATCGTATCAAAATTTAATTTTTTCTTATATTGGCATATGAATCCATATTTGCCTTTGAGAATATTTTTAGTGTAGTTAATGCCGTCATTATCATTGATATCTTGTAAGGCATGATGTACAGTTTTATATCTATCTGTAGAAAAATAAACATTTCCGTTATTTGCATCGTGTTTTTTCATCACATCTGAAATAAAATGATTCACAGTAATAATAAATTTTTCACCATTATTATTTTTCTCCGGATATCTTAAATTTATTTTTGTCGGATTACATTCAGCAACTACCATCTCGCCATTTTTATCAGTTAAAATGATATTACAACTTGAAGCGATAGGTAGATTGTTTAGACTTTCAATGCCTTCTGTAACATTCCTGCAATTTTCCAAAATAAAACGAACTAAAAACACTGAATTAATTCCTGGTTTTATCTCTTCCAGTTTTGGTTTGACAAAGGTCATTGCCGCTACCAAACCGGATTCGTTTATACCTTCTTCGCCATTAACAAATGATGAAGTATTCAAAATAAAAGCTAATTTACCCTTCGGCTGGTAATAAATACTTTTACTAACTTTCTTTAAAAAAGGCTGCAAATCATTATTTCTTCCATAGTATACCTTATCCTGACTAATAAAGCTAAATGCTGTGCAACCTCTTGCTTCCACACTATCGGCTTCATCAATATCAAGGCAGCATCCCATACACATCATCCAGGCAGTAAATAAACCATTATTATATCCTATAACATCCGTAATACCTCTCATCTCTTCAGCGGCTTCCGAAAAATATTTCTTTAATAATAAGGCGCTTTCTCTACCGAATTTATTCTGGAACGAATCAAGATTAAAAGGGAATTCAGCATTACTTTTCTTGAATATATTTCCCATTTTCTGGCCCATCTCGTAATGGGAACTTTTTAATCTTGGATGATACATTTCCTCTTCAATCATCTTTTTAGAATATAATATTTTTTGGGATTTCATTTCACAGTATTCCGGCAATTTCGATAGAGCAATTTATTAAGACCATAGAGTAGTTTGCAGATATAGCATAAGAAGTAAGAATATTTAAATCTATCCAATTTGCCTGAAAAACTGATGTATGAGCTCAATATTTTAAAAATAGCTCTCTTATTAATAATAGGCCTGCAATGCCAATCTCAATCAGGGTAAGAGAATAAAGGCCAATACAGGTAAGAGCAAGTGCCCAAGGCCATCCTGTCGGCTCAACCTCCCCAGAGGCGAGGCCACTGGTAATAGCAATACCTTGACCGCTGATAAGGAAAAAGATGGCAGCACTTAAACCCCAACCGATCAATTTTTGCTTTGAAAGTGCCCGCAATGCTGACCATAACAACAGCAAACTACCCACCAAAGCAAGCGGGAAAAGTTCAGCCGGCATCAGATAGTCAAATCGCAGTCTATGATCGGATATTGTTCCAATAATTGCTGTCACTATTGTAAAAATAATCGGAGTCCATACCAATATGGTTCCTGTTATCGCTAATATTCTTGTTATCACATTCCTTTTACCTAGTTTCATAGGATGTGATGATTATATCATTTTTATTGTTAGTTGGGGTTAGACTTCACAAGTACACTGAACCTTCCATTCCCAGTATGTTTAGAAAGTTGCTTACCTTTTAAAAAGAATAAAAATCGGAACTTTTTTGATATTCTTTTATATTCATCACCATATTTTTTGATTAACAGTTTCTCTTCATATCGCGAAATATAATAATAGAAAACACATATCACAATCCTGTTACTATTCCAACCTCTTTGTCAGTTCCCCGGAAAATGATCTAAAAACACCTTTTTCTGACATGTTTGTGGTTTTTTTTTGATAAATAAAGATATAAAAAGCTATGATTCCCCTGAGTATAGTTGATATAAACAAAGCATTTTCACTTATTATAAAAGATTCACCAGATAAATTATCCATAAAATGAAAAAGGATCACTGCCAAAATACTATGATTGGTTTTATTATAGATCATGCTATAGATAAAAGTTGTAAAAAATATGCCAAACATAAAACTCCAGAACAATGAACTACCCAATCCCAATTGATATTGGTAGGTTCCCTCAACAAAAAACAAGGGTAAATGCCAGATAGCCCACATAAATCCCAAAATCATCGTTGCCGGATTAAATCCAAATTGATTCTGTAATTTCGGAAAAGCAACGCCTCTCCAACCCATTTCTTCCGGTATAGGACCAAAGAAAAGCAATACAATAGCATAAGATAAAGTCATTTCCGGTGAAAAAGCAAACTGGAACTGCCTGGCAGGTAAAACTGCTTCCAAAATTGCTGCAGTGAGTCTGATTAAGACAGGCAGGCAAAAAATTATGAAGTACCATTTATTAGAAATACGTTTAGGATCAACCAAGCTATACCAATAACCTATTCTTCCCTTGCTGGAGGAAAAGAAATATAAAACAAAGAATGTAGCCAAAGTAGGACTCAATAAACTAAAGTAGATAAGATTGCTATAAAATTGATTGGAAATGTAAAAATTTTTTTCTAAAAACATTAATACAATTGTAACCAAAAAGGGTAACCCATGTGATATAAGGAAAAATAAAATGATTTGTTTTGCCTCTCTATTTATATCTTTGATTTCCAAAAAAAACTCCCTTTCCCTTCGCCTTATAATTCTAACTATTATTTATTATAATTAAAAATCATCATTTTTATCCATAAGTTTTTACTTTTAATTTATACGGGCATAAGTATAACAATTTAACAACCCTACTGCTACTTACCTCTCTTCCCCCTCTCTGTCAGTACACGGAGTGTAGCGACAAAGTAATCTCATCCACTGTTGCCTCCACACTCTTTAACCGAAAACCGAGAAATGTAAACTAAAACTATTTTTAAATCTTGTACCTTGTCTTTTATTGTGTTGGATTCTATACGACATACCCGATACTGATTACTGATTTAATTGGTTAACTAGTCAATTGGTAAATAGTATTATCTTGTAACTCAATAATTTGCAAATTGTATTGCTTATTAGTCATTACCTTTTACTCAATACCGCTTTTAATACGCAATAGGCACAATGCAATACTTATTATTCTATAATGAACTAATAGTCTGAAGTAAATATTAACAGAAGATGGAAGAAAATACCCTCTCCAGGCAGGAATCCTTCAAGTGGATTAAGACGATTAAATAGCAGTTGAGGGATGGAAAGATGATACAAATAGAAGGAGAACTTATAATTTGACTCCTATTTAATTTCCTAAGAGCAGATAACCGTACGCCCTTTATTGCCAAATTTTTCCATTTTATCCATCACTTCATTGATGAGTTCAGCCTTTAAAGGGATTTTGTCTGTAACAACATGATTCAAATCTAATTTCTTTATTCTTGCAAACTCTATGAGCAAAGGCAATTCCTTTAATAGGTGACCAGTGCAACCAATCACTTCAACCTCTTTCCCCACTATTTCTTTGTATGAATCAATCTCAAACGGCCTATCTGTAATGCCTACTAAAGCAGCACGCCCAAGTATCCCGACTGATTGTACAGCCTGTCTCATTGTTTCCGGAAACCCTATTACTTCCAGGGCAACATCTACACCTCTCTGATCAGTATACTGATAAATACTGGAAACTGGATCCTCTTTTGAGGAGTTTATTGGAATGGCTCCATATTTTTCTGCTAGTTTTAATTTATCTTCATTAATATCCACAATATATACTTCAAGTGCACCCAATAATTTTGCTAGTTGAATAGCTGAAATGCCTAATCCACCGGCACCAAAAATAGCTACTGTCTCACCAACTTCCATTCTTGCTTTTTTAAGTGCATGAAAAGAGGTTGCTGAGGAACACATCATGATGGCTCCCTGTTCAAAAGGGATTTCTTCTGGTAACAAGAGAGTATTCCGGGCAGGGACAGTGATGTATTCAGCATAGCCGCCATCAGTATCTTTACCTATCATCATACCTCTTTTACAGAATTGCTCATTTCCTCTTGTACAGAAGCAGCAATCACCTCAGCTTAGCAGATAGTAAATACAAACTCTGTCACCCACTTTTTGTGAAATAATTTGTGAACCTACTTCCTCAATAATTCCAACAATTTCATGTCCCAATGTTCGTGGAAGTACTCTCACAGATTATGTGCCTGCCCTATAATGAACATCTGAATGATAAATGCCAGCTGCCTTCACACGTACCATCACTTCTTTTTCCCCTGTTTTAGGAATTGGGATTTCCTGTAGTTCCAAAGGTTTTCCTATTTTAGTAAGGCGAACAGCCTTCATCAGTGCTATAAATACCTATTTATGTAATATGAAAAGATTGACTTATAGTAATTCTGAACCAATTTTTGCCTTTAATTTTAACACTTATAAATATTGTTTGTCTAATACAATTAAAAGAAAAATCATTAAGGAACCAGGTCTTGAATTATCAATATTCCCCATATTTTCTGCAACGACTTCCGATAGGGCTTGATAAATTGTGAGGGCTTTCAGAATATTCCCTGCCTTTTCAAAACGGCTAGCTAAACTACAATATTCAAAGAAATCGACATTCATTCCAACTTTAATAAATCCATGATGACTACTCATTTCACGGAAAGATAGATTAACAATAAGGTCAATTCCTTGATAGTTTGTTCTATTTTTATTACCCCCTTTTCTCTACTAAAATAAATTAATGGCCTTTACAGGCTATTTATGTTTCTTATGCACGGGTACTAATACTTTGACAACCCAATAATAAGAAGATAAATAAGTTTGAACTATTCCATCTTTGTTTGTTTCTTTACTTGTTAGTTTTTACTTTATTCTACTCGATTTTATTGCTTACAACTTATTACGGTTTCATCATTGCGCAGAGCGTAGCGACGAAGCAATCTCATCCATATATACCCGCAAAAAAGTAGAAAGTTACTTATGTGAATTTGCGAAGCCTGACACTCTATTACCTCAAGTTATTCAGAATGTTACTCCTGAGGTTAGAATAATGTTGGAGTAAGGACTGCATTCTCCTGTTCTGATGATTGCTCTGCTTTGTTTAGATAAGTCCTTTAATTCTGTATGAGTAATAAATTGAATTTCCTTTATTAATGAGGCAATTAAATTTAAGGCTTGAGGATTTTTCTCTTTAATTTCCTTAGCTACATAGGATTCTTCGACTTTGAATTCGATAAGAACTGCCTTTAAGACTTCTGCAAAAGAAGGTGAACCGCATTTTAAAGCCAAATCGATTCTCTCAACTCCTTTAGGAATTGGTAAACCGGCATCAGCGATAATCAACATATCTCCATGTCCCATCTCAGAAATAATTCTATTAAGTTGAGGATTTAATATTCCATTTTTTTTCATCTTTTGGACCTCCCATTTGCTTACTATATCCATTCAATAAGCCTATTTTCAAGCACTATAATGTTACTCTTTTTCTTTATTCCAATTTTTTCCAATCAATTTCAGATTTGATCGGGAAAGATATCGCTGCCCCTTTCTTCTGAATAGAATAAGAAGAAACCAGGTTTGCTGTCTTGATTGCCCTGGGGATATTTCCCCATTGAATCATCCCATACAAAAAAGCAGCGATAAAGCAATCCCCCGCCCCAGTAGTGTCCACCACATTCTCAACCGGTAAAGCTGAAAAAAGATTAAAAGTCCCATTGTCTTCATATCCTGCTCCCTGTTCACCTAACTTAACGATAACTTCTTTCACTCCCCGGGTTTTAAGATTATGAATGGCTTCTAAAACATTCTCTGTGTTGGCAAGTTCTTTTAGTTCTATCTCATTGGGTAGAAGATAATCAACCAGCTTCCAAATATCATTATTCACTATCTCCCTTACAGGGGCAGGATCTATTATAGTTTTTAGCTTGTGTTTTTTAGCAAGTTTCAAGGCAAAAAATATTGACTCCAAAGGTATTTCGAATTGAGTTAAAAACCAGGATGCATCATCAAAAAAATTTTCATGCCGGATAATAAAATCTTCGTCAATTTCACCATTAGCTCCAGGATAGACTACAATAGAATTCTGACCCTGGCTATTAACCCAAATTGAGGCAGAGCCGGTAGAAACTTTTTGACTTTTGGTAACACCGGTAACATCCACTCCGCTTTCTTGTAACGAAGAATAAGCAAAATCATTAAGGACATCTTTACCTACTTTGCCTAACATCAAAGTAGGCACATCTAATTTAGCCAAAGCGATAGCCTGATTGGCCCCTTTTCCTCCTTGAAAAATTCCAAAATCATTACCAATTATAGTTTCTCCTGGTTTGGGATATTGTGAAACAAAAGAAACGAAGTCTATATTAATACTGCCTAACACCAATATTTTTTCCATAATGGCTCCTTATTATAAAATCATTTTTTGATATTGATTTCATAATAACATAATTCTTTTTTGATTGTGATGTAGAATATTTAAATTATGAACATTCAAAAGTGGCAGTAAGTTAATTATTTAAAAAGCAAACAAGGTTCTTTTCACTGCTTCTTTCCAACCTTTGTATAATATATCTCTTTTTCTATTATCCATTTTACAATTATAATTTATACTTGAGGTCCTTAATTCTTCTATTTCCTCTTTGCTATTCCAAAAACCCTTTGCAATCCCTGCCATAAAGGCAGAACCCATAGCTGATAATTCTTCTATTTGATTACAAACCAATCTTACTCCAAGTATATTAGCCTGAAACTGCATTAAAAAAGTATCTCTTGTCGGACCACCATCAACACGAAGGTCTTTAACTTCAGCATTTGATTCTTTTGCCATTAAATCTACTATATCTTTTACCTGATAAGCAATTGATTCTTCTGCAGCTCTTACAATATGAGCTTTTTTTGTTCCTCTGCTTATTCCTAGGATAGAAGCTTTCGCTTCACTGTTCCAGTAAGGGGCGCTTAATCCTACAAATGCTGGTACCAAATATACGCCCTCGGTACTTTCAATAGAAGAGGCTATTTTCCCAGACATTTTTGCATCTGTAATAAGTTCCAAATCCTTAACCAGCCATTCTATTGTTGCACCGGTACAATTTATATTACCCTCAAATACATACTCAACTTGTTTATTCATTCCCCATGCTATAGAAGTTACAAGTCCATGACTTGACTGCAACATTTTTCCTCCTATATTCATCATAACAGATGAACCTGTACCATAGGTTGCTTTAGCCATTCCTTTTTTAAAACACTTCTGCCCAAATAACGCTGCATGAGAATCTCCCATTACACCGGTTATTGGTATTTCCTTATTCAATATTCCATTTATTGTTGTATAACCAAAAATTTCATCAGAATATTTAATCTTAGGAGCCATTGTTTGCGGTATATTAAATATTTGCAGTAACTCTTCATCCCATTTCATTTCTTTTATATTAAATAATTGCGTTCGACTAGCATTAGAATAATCTGTTGCATGCGATTTTCCATTAGTTAGCTTCCATATAAGCCATGAATCAACAGTACCATACATTAATTTTCCTTCTGCAGCCTTTTTCCTAGCCCCCTTAACATTATCCAATATCCATTTTATCTTTGATGCTGAAAAATAGGCAGATAAAACTAGCCCTGTTTTTTCTTTTACTTTTTTTTCATATCCCTGTTCAATTAATCTATTACAGATATTACTTGCTCTATTGCAATGCCAAACCACAGCATTGTGTATTGGTTTTCCTGTCTGCTTTTCCCACACTAATACTGTCTCTCTTTGATTTGTAATTGCTAAAGCAATGATCTGTTGTCCTGTTAAGCTTGTTTTATCGAGTATGTCTTTTATAACTTGCAGGGTATTTTCATATATCTCTTCAGGGTCATGTTCGACCCACCCGGGATTGGGATAATATTGCTTATGTGCTTTATTACACCTATCGACAACCTGACCCTTCTGATTGAAAAGAATTGCCTTTGTTGCTGATGTTCCTTGGTCTATTGTTAAAATGTATTGTTCTCCCAATTGAGACACCTCAAATTATATTTTGATAAAGCTAAGCTATCATTTCTATTGCAATATTAAAAATATTCTTTGCTGATAAACCATAATATTCGAAAACTTCAGATGCATTTCCAGTAATTGCAGGCTCATCAGGTATTCCAATAATTTTTATAGGAACAGGGAAATGTTGAACTACCTGTTCAGAAACAGCTGCTCCCAATCCACCAAAAATACTATGCTCTTCGATTGTTATTATATGGCCGGTTTCTTTGGCAGCTTCAATAATAACTTTATTATCAAGAGGCTTTAAGGTATGCATATCTATGACTCTTGCAGTTATACCTTTATTTTTTAACAAAACACCTGCCTCCAATGCAATATTTACAGTCTCACCTGTTCCAATAATAGTTAAATCTTTTCCTTCCATAATTATATTTGCTTTACCTATATGAAATGGAGCATTATCTTTTGTATAAACCTCCGGTACAGCATTTCTCCCCATTCTTACATAAACTGGACCAACATGATTCACAAGCACTTCTGTCACCCTTTTGGTTTGGTATATATCACAAGGCAAAATAATACTAATACCAGGAATTGCTCTTATGGCTGCAATATCATGTAATGAATGATGGGATGAACCTAAAGGGCCATAACTCAATCCACCGCTGACTCCGATTATCTTTACATTAGTATTTGAATAAGCTACATCTATTTTTATCTGTTCCAGACTTCTGGCAGATAAAAATGATGCAGGTGCACATACAAATGGTTTTTTACCACATGTAGCAAGTCCAGCAGCTATGCTCACTTCATTTTGTTCCGCAATTCCTATTTCTACAAATTGATTCGGAAGTTGTTTGGCAAAATCATCTAAAGTTACTGACCCTCTAGCATCAGAAGTAACCCCTATAATATCTGAATCCATTTTAGCAAGCTCTAGAAGTGTATCAGTAAATATCTTCCTGCATGGTATATTTGTATTCATCTCGACACTATAACCTCTCATTCCTATGTAGTTGAGATTCCAACATTTCTAATGCTTCTTTTAGTTGATCTTCATTAGGAACTTTATGATGCCATTTTGCATCATTTTCAATAAAAGGCACTCCTTTTCCTTTAATTGTATTGGCAATTATTAAATGAGGTTTGTCTTCTTCTTTAGGTAATTCTTTAAATTTTTTCACTAATTCTTTTATATTATGGCCATCCACTACTAGCGTGTACCACCCAAATGCAGTCCATTTTTCTCTAAGATTTTCTAAACTCATAACGTTTTCTGTATTCCCACTAATTTGTAAGTGATTCCTATCTATAATTCCAATAAGATTTTCTAGCCTATAGTGCCCAGCTGCCATTGCTCCTTCCCATATAGAACCTTCAGCTAATTCTCCATCTCCCATAAGCACATAAACCTTGTAATTTCTATCATCCATCTTTCCTGCAAGAGCCATACCAACAGCTACTGATAAACCGTGTCCGAGAGCCCCGGTATTCATCTCTATACCTGGTATTTTTACACTTGGGTGTCCTATTAGTCTAGAATTAAATTTACAAAAATTTTTTAACTCGTCTCTTGGGAAAAACCCCAAATCTGCTAAAATGTTGTAATAACCTTCTACACTATGTCCTTTACTTAGGACAAATCTGTCACGTAAATCCCATTTTGGGTTTTTGGGATCTAATTTCATAATTTCATAATATAGAACTACTAATATATCTACTGAAGACAAAGATCCTCCTGTATGTCCTCCTTTTGCATTATATATCATCTGCAATAATTCTTTGCGCATATTTATTGCCTTGTTTTCCAAAAATTTTATTCTATCCAAAAATATTTCCACCTTATTTATTATATTTTAAATAAATATAAAAAAATTAAATTTAATTAAAATCATTTTTGAAATTATTAGTTTTCCACTGTAAATATTTACTAGCTTCTTCAAGAATATCAGCAACATTGCCTCTGACCATGGCAACATGATGCTCAAATCCTTCACTACAAATATACTTAATTATTTTTTGGAGATCTTTTACCTCTACTACTGCTATTCCCCCGTCCATAGAAAATGGAGCATCCAAAAACTTGCCTTCTCCTGCATAAGTCTTTATATGTCCTTTTCTATCATCTGTAGATACTCTAAAAAATGTAAAATCACCAGGGGCAACGCGCCCTTTAATAGCACCAAAACATTTATCCTTGCCAATAGTTGCTCCAAGTATATCCAATTCGGAAATTTCTATATCATTATTCATGAAGCTTCGGGGGAAATTGCTGCAATGTGTACATGCACACTGATTATAATTACTCCCATAATTATTATTCCAATCCAAAAGAGCTGCAGCATTACCTGACGCCAATTTCAAGCACAGCATACTTAAAGCGCCCATTACATCCATCTCACAGGCAAAGGGAATTCCTCTCTCGCCAAGCATGCTCATTGTTAAACAAGCTGCACAACCATAATTATATTCCAGGCTATCCCAACACTGAATAGCTCCAGCAATAATCTCATTTTTTTCAATAAATTCTTCAACCGCGAGACTAAATC
>CAYSAA010000170.1:0-4934 GCA_964428905.1 uncultured Atribacterota bacterium | reverse complement strand
ATGGAGCCAAAAAAGTATATTGTGTTGATGTAGGCTATGGTCAACTTGACTGGACATTACGCAATGACAAACGGATCGTGAATATGGAAAAAACAAATATCAGATATCTGGATAAGGAGCAATTTGATATTCAATTTGACCTGGCAACCATTGATGTTTCTTTCATTTCCCTGGAAAAGGTATTGCCTTTGGTAAAAGAGTTATTAAAACCAAATGGGATAGTCATAGCACTGATAAAACCGCAATTTGAAGCCGGGAAAGAAAAGGTAAAAAAGGGTGGAATTGTTAACGATCCGGAAATTCACAAAGAAGTAATTATTCGACTTATTAGATCTATAATCAATGATTATCAATTCAAGAATATTACCTTTTCTCCTGTTAAAAACTCCCCGGGGAATATTGAATATTTAGTTCATTTGATGAAAAATAAGGGGGAAAATCCTCCTGTTCATTTAGGTTATGTAAAAAAGACAGTTACTGAAGCCCATCAATATTTTTTTAAAAAAAATCAATAACGGTGCTTGCAATATTAACTCCTTCGTAGGAGTGTTTTTATTGGGTTTTTTAGATATCAATCAAAATATAGATTTAGTCATTATCATTTTCTTATCAGGAGGAATCCTGACCCTCATCCTGTATCTGAAAATTAAAAGTCTGTTGGATAACAAAAAGGCTAAACAGAGGTCGTTTACCAGTAAGCGGGCTGAGAAAACAGCTGAGAAATGGCTAAAAAGAAATGGTTTTCAGATTACAGAAAAACAACAGAGCAGGCCTTTAATTATACAAACAGGAAAAATACGACACCGTTATTTAATTAGAACTGATTTTTTGGTAAGAAAGGGTGGCCGAAAATATATAGTAGAAGTAAAGAGTGGACAAAAAAATAGTCATATTACCAACAGAGACACCAGACGACAGCTATTGGAATATTTTTTAGCCTATCAATCTTACGGGATTATTCTTTTTGACATGGAACATAAAAAATTTTCAGAGATTAAATTTTTACTACCTCATCTTCATTCCAGGTGGGTTGAGAATTTGATATTTTTCCTGCTGGGTGCCTTGATTGTGATGGTAGGGATATATTTCTTGGGATAAGGAGAAGAAGATGCAGATCAAAAGAATTGGGTTGATTGTCAATGACCAGAAAGACCATCATCTGGAAATTACCCACAGGCTCATTGATAATTTAAGAAAAAATAATATTGAGGTATTTGTATCAAAAAAGATTGTTCCTCGTCTTAATGATCCGAAGAAGGTAAGAATTTTATTATCACCATATAGTCAGATAAATATGGTTTTATCGTTGGGGGGAGACGGTACATTACTAAGGGCTGCCCGTTTGGTAGCAGCGCACGGAATCCCCGTTTGCGGTATAAATCTAGGTGGTCTGGGCTTTTTAACCCAGATTGGAGTTCATGAATGGCATGATTATCTCAGGTGCATTCTGGAGGGCGCTTATCAGATAGAGGACAGAATGATGCTCTCCGGGTATATTTTAAGAGAAGAAGAGAAGATAGGACAATTTCATTGTCTCAATGATATTGTGGTTGCGAAAAAATTATTTGCCAGACTGATTCATCTGGAAACATATATTAACGAAGAATATGTTATTCATTATGCAGCTGACGGGCTGGTTGTCTCTACCTCAACAGGTTCTACTGCCTATTCTCTTTCTGCCGGGGGTCCTATTGTTTATCCCAGCATTAAATCAATGATTATAACGCCAATTTGCCCCCATACTCTCTCAGCAAGGGCTCTGGTTATTAGCCATAACGATATTTTTAAGGTTGTGGTCCAATCAAAGGGAAGAGATGTAATGTTAACAGTTGATGGTCAGCAGGGTTTTGATTTAAAAGAGAATGACATCATAGTAATTCAAGAGTCGAAATATAAAACAAAATTGGTAACCTTTCCGGAGAAAAGTTTTTACGGTATTTTAAGGAAAAAATTGAAATGGAGCGGAAGAGTTGTTTCATAAAGGAAAAAAGTAAATGTAAGTATAGGATTATAAGATAAAATTGGTGAGTTAATACATGCTTTCTCATTTAAGAATCAAAAATTTTGCCCTGATCAATGAATTGAATGTCGATTTTGAACAGGGACTGAACGTAATTACCGGAGAGACCGGTGCCGGAAAATCAATGATTATTGAGGCTGTAAACACTATCCTGGGAAGCCCGACTAATAGCCATTTCATAAAAAGCAATACTGATTTTTTGGAGGTTGAGGCATTATTTACTCTGGATTTATTGACCATAAAGAAACTAAAAATACAGGATGAAATCCGTGATATCCTAACGGATAAACGGCAAATTATAATCAGGAGGCAGGTCCATCAAAAGAAGAAAAATAAATGCTGGGTTAATAATCACCTGGTTACCCTTTCTCTGCTGCAAAAAATTGGTAATTTCTTGATTGACTTGCACGGCCAACACAGTCACCAGTCTTTACTGAATAGTGAAAGTCACATTGACTTTATTGACAATCTGGGAGATCAATCATTTCTTCAGAAAAAAGATCAATTGCATCACTATTTTTCTCAATGGCAAACAAAAACAAAGTTGATCCATCAGCTTTTACAAAGCAGGACAGAAAATTTATCCCAAAAAGACTATTTATCATTCCAGTTTCGGGAAATTGATAGCACAAAACTAAAAGAAGGAGAAGATCAGACACTGGAAGAAAAACTGAATATGATCCGTCATACCGTAAAAATTAAAGAAATAATGGAGATGGCCACTGTTATCCTGTATGAAGGGGGAGGAGAAGGAGAATCTTCTTTACATGATACTTTGACCCGGTTAATAAATCACTTTAATAACATTGCCAATCTTGATAAAAAGATTAAACATATCAAAGAGCAATTAGCAGAATTACAGTTCAAGGTGGAAGATATAGCAGATCAGCTTATTGAATATAAGGACAGGATTGATTTTGACGGTCAGCAATTACAGGAATTTGAAGATCGCCTTAGTTTAATCAATCACCTGAAACAAAAATATGGTTCCAAACTGTCGGATATATTGAATTACCGTGATACATTGGAGAAACAGTTGAATAGCATAGAAGATGATCAGGGGAAGATTGAAAAATTAAAAATGGAAAAAGAAGAAGACGAAAAGATGCTAACACAATTATCGTTAGAATTAAGCGACCAGCGCAGGATTATTGCCGACAGATTAGAAAAAGAGATCATGGAAGAACTACATGAACTAAGTATGAACAATTGTAATTTTATCATTCAAATTCAACAGAAAGAGGATCAGGCCGGAATAAAGATTAAAAACAAATTATTTAAAATAACTTCCCAGGGAATTGACCAGATTGAGTTTTTTATTTCACCTAATGCCGGTGAAAAAGAAAAACCGCTTGCCGATATTATCTCCGGAGGAGAGGTATCCAGAATTATGCTAGGCCTTAAATCCATATTGAGCAAGGCAGATCAAATACCTACTATGATTTTTGACGAAATTGATAGTGGTGTGGGTGCCCGCTTGGGGGAAGTTATTGCCCAAAAGTTGTTAAAAATATCCCAAAATCACCAAATTATTGCCGTTACGCATTTACCTCAAATTGCCTGCAGAGCTAGGCAGCATCTTTATATCAGCAAATTTGTGTATCAGAACAAGACCGGAATTCAACTGAAAAAACTGGCTGGTAATGAGCAACTGGACGAAATAGCACGGATGTTGGATGGTGAGCAGTATGGCTCCATCAGTCTTGAGCATGCCCGAGAGATGCTGTACAGGAAGGAATCTTTTGAAGATGAAAAATAAGGACGGCCAGAACAACAGAGAACTTGTTCAGGTAATCAAAAAACAGAAAGAGTTAGTAAGCACCTTGAAGGCAATTATTAATTCTACGGACGATGCAATTTCAGTGGTTAATGAAAAAGGGATTCATACCTTAGTGAATGATGCCTATACCAGGTTAATTGGATTTACCGAACAAGATGTGCTGGGAAAATCATCTAACATAGACATTGCCGAGGGGGAGAGTATGCATATGAAGGTATTGCAAACCAGGCAACCGGTTCATGGTGCTAGAATGAAGGTTGGTCCCAATAAAAAAGAAGTTGTGGTTAACGTTGCCCCCGTCATCGTGGATGGAGAACTAAAGGGGAGCGTTGCGGTAATCCATGACCTTTCGGAAATAAGGAATTTAACAGAAGAATTAAACTGGGTCAAAAAAAGAGTACGTCACCTGGAAGCAAAATATACATTTGATGATATTGTCGGTAAGAGCAGGGCAATGATTATTGCCAAGGAACAGGCAATCAAGGCTGCTAGGACACCTGCTACTGTGTTATTGCATGGTGAGAGTGGAACCGGCAAAGAGCTTTTTGCCCATGCCATTCATAATCATAGTTCCAGAAAGAATAGGCAGTTTATTCGCGTGAATTGCTCTGCTTTAACAGAGACACTTTTGGAAAGCGAACTTTTTGGTTATGAAAGCGGAGCTTTTACGGGGGCTAGCAAAAAAGGGAGAAAGGGTCTCTTTGAAGAGGCAGATCGGGGAACTATTTTTCTGGATGAAATAGGAATGATGAGTATCAATCTCCAGGCTAAACTACTAAGGGTATTACAAGAGAAGGAAATTGTAAGGGTAGGTAGCAATGAGCCTATTGATATTGATGTTCGAATTATTTCAGCTACCAATATCAATCTGGAAGAAGCAGTTAAAAAAGGTCATTTCAGAGAAGACCTCTATTACAGATTGTATGTTATACCCATCTTTATTCCACCACTAAGAGAAAGAAAAGAGGATATTGAACCGCTGGTTTTGAACATTATTAGAAAATGTAATCAGGAATTTGGTCGTAATATAAAAGATGTATCCCGGAAAGTAATTAAAATATTACTCAATTATTACTGGCCTGGAAATATTCGGGAGTTGGAAAATGTTATCGAAAGAGCGGTTATTAATATGAA
>CAYSAA010000169.1:0-2096 GCA_964428905.1 uncultured Atribacterota bacterium | reverse complement strand
TCATCAGTCAGATACCAGAGATAATCAGCATCATCATGGCTTAGCTCTAAATCAAATTTGTTGGTTAACTCTGCTTTGGCATATTCTATCTTTTCCCGCTCAGTTGTAATACCAATTGAGCTGTTAATAACATCTTTTAGGTATTCAGCATCAAATTCAGAGATATCCAGCTGCTTTGTTAAGTTCTCTAAAAAGAGCGAATCATCCAAACTAGATTGCAGGTAATCGACAACAACAGGTTCTATCTCAGTAGCTGTTATGCCAAAATCTTCTAACTCTAAAGATGATAAGCTGATTACTTCTGTTATAAAGTCCTTATCTGACCGGATAAACTTTGTCTTGGGAAGTCCGGCAATTCGGATAAGTTCTTCTGTTAGTTCTGTTAACTGTGTTTGGTTTAGTTTCATTCCATTTGCCTGCCAGGAACTGATAATATCCTGGGCAATATACGGATAGTATTGCTCTTTTTGTTCAGATGAAAGCTGGCTAATGTCAACCTCTTTGACTTTTTTTGGAATCTGCTGGATAAATGTTTTGACTTTTTGGATAGATTGCTCAGTATCTATAGATACCATTTCTTTTGAACGAACCTGCAAAATGGTATTTTGATTATTATTGACTATCATAGAATCAACAAATTCATTTCCCTCAGCAAAAAACCAGAGATTGTCTATCTTGTCTGAATTGGCAGGGATAATTTTTTTATTTTCCATTGCATTATTTAGTTGGGTGATAAAAATTGCAATTGAAGTAGGTTGAGAAAGAGAGGGCAGTCTCTTGGCATAATTCTGAATCTTATCAATGCTTCTTAAGATATAGGGATGTTTTACATTATCTGCCTCCAGGTATACATATAGAAAATCAACGCCACCGAATTTATCTTTAAAGTATTCCAAGCTTTTATTAATAGGATTATTTACTCCTAACCTGGCTTCAATAGTAGAATCAGTTTGCACCTGGATGGAAAAAATAATAGAAATAATAATGACAACGATTGTAGAGCCAATTACAAGGGGTTTTTTAGTTGTGACAATTTGTGCAAGTACTTTTAATATTTTGCTTACAAGATCATCTGCATGAAAAGAAAAATTTTTGGGTACTTTTTTAGGTGCGAATCTGCTGAAGATTGCTCCTAAAAGAAAAACAACCAAGAGAAAAGCAAGGAAGATACCAATGGTAGCAAAGATGCCGAATTCCGTCATTGGTCTTACCACTGCTGTGATTAGTGATGAAAAACCTGCCATAGTAGTTAATGCACTCATTAAAATTGGGATAGATATAAATACTATAGTATTCTCGATGGCTTCCTGCGGGGAAAGATGATTCCGCTCTTCATAATAACGATTAATAAAATGAATACCATAAGCAGTAATTAATGCAAGCATTAGAACTGGAATAACTGATATAATTATAGTTACTGTTCTTCCGGATGATGCTACTAAGCTTAGAATCCAGAAAGAGGTAAGAAGGGCAATTAAGATTGGTAAAAAAGTTCCTTGAACACTCCTAAAACAATAATAAAGTATTGCGATTATTACTATTGCACCAATGAGTGCCAAAGACATATTGTTCAAAGCCATTTCTGTAATTTGCACTTCCATGATTGGGAGCCCAAAATATTCAACGCGTTCTATGTTTTTATTATATTTATTAATTATTTTTTCTAAATCATTTCGTAAGTAAGCCCCATTGACATTATCTGGAGATTCCAGCATTATCAAAACAACCTGTCCATCAGGAGATAGATAATTATCTTTTATCAGCTCATCTTGCAAAATATCTGCTTTTAACTGTTGGACTTCTTCCTCTGTTTCTGGGAAAACCTCAACAAATTCCCTAACTTCAATACCATAATCAGTACCTATAATTTTCGGCATATTTAGAAAAGAATCAACAGAAATAATATGATCAGATTTTTCCAAATTTTCAATAATTGTTTTAAAATTTTGAAGATTTTCCAATGTGAACAAGGAATTATGATATTCAAGAGAAATCATGGTAAGATTTTCATCATATTGACCAAATTTTTCTGATATTTCCTGATAAAAAATAATTTCAGGGTCATTTTCAGATAGGTATTTGGTTATATCGTCTTC
>CAYSAA010000168.1:0-34381 GCA_964428905.1 uncultured Atribacterota bacterium | reverse complement strand
CATTTCTCGCATGAAAAAAAGAGTATAAATTATAACGTTCACCCCCACCTTAATCCTCCCCCCTCAAGGGGGAGGAAATAAAAGAAGAGTAAATCCTTCCCTCAATTGGGAGGAAATGAGAGAAGAGTTAATTCTCGCATTTAGTAGAGGAAATGAAAGAGAAGTAAATCCATTCCTCAAGGGGGAGGAGACGAGAGAAGAGTTAATTCTCGCCTCAATCGAAGGAAATGAGATGGGTCAATCTTTCCCTCAATTGGGAGGAAATAAGAAAAGAGTTAATTCTCGCATTTAGTAGAGGAAATGAAAGAGAAGTAAATCCATTCCTCATTGGGGAGGAGACGAGAAAAGAGTTAATTCTTGCCTCAAGGAGAGGTTCAAAATAGTAAATCCTTATACCCTATACTAGGTAATCTTTTGTTGGATAAATTCAGGGAATAGCAATATCCTTTCTGCATCATCGGGATGGTATAAGAAGGGCCTTACATCTGCTGCGAGTTTTTTAAAATTCAATTCATCGCACTTTTTTGATAATATACTCCTTATTTCTTCCAAATAATCCTGGTCTTTTAATCCCATTTTCTCTTTTAAATAATGATAGTTTGGTTTTGTCTTGGCAAAAAGAAAAATAACATCATAAAAATCCCTGCCCATAGGACGAGGTCTTTTTAGAATAGCGAATATCTTTTGAGCTAATAATATATCAGGTGGAGTTGCTTTTATTTTTAACAGAATATCAAAATTATTAATAAGAACACTTTCAGCTTTATATGCAATGTTCTGTGGTTCAGTATCCAGCTGAATCGTTAACTTTTCACGGGTATGTCCGGAAAGATTGTATTGGTGAAATATTCCCGGAAACTTGATTAAACAACGGAAAACATTGCCATATCTGTTGCTTGCTTCTGCTTGATAACCAAGTAATTTTAATTTTCTGGATACTTCTTCTGATAAGCCTAAGAAATCTTTTTTATTTAATCCCCGGTTATCAAAATCTAAATCTTCTGAAAATCGCTGATTGCCATGGATGATATGAATGGCAGTACCGCCCATGAAAGTCAGGTACTTTCCATACTCTGAGCGGTAAATAATCTCTAAAATAATATATTGCAGGTATTCTCTTAGAAGGTTTCTTTTGTAAATTCTAAGATTCTCAGGATAAAATGATTCAATTTGTTCCAGGCTAAGCATTTTTTAGATGCCTCCAAAACTGATTGATTCTTTTGGTCAAACGATTTTGATTAAACTTTTTTAAATGTTCATATAGTTTATCTTCATTAACTTGTTCTATCAGTGCTTCCCGGTTGATTCGCAAGCTAGCAAAATCATGGATTGTTTCTAAATCCGGATGTAAATAGAAATAATCCAGAACCGTTTTCTCAATACCTGCTATTTTGCTATAATATCTCTTATCTTTTATTAAATGATAACCAAAAAAGAGTTGTGGCTTGACACTACGAAAAGTGAATTCTCCGAGAGATGTCTTAAAATGATCCGTCTTTCGGGTCGAAATTGAAGTAATTCCATATACACTTTCTGGTATTAAATGATAATAAGATAAGGCACTTTCCAGAGAAACATAAGATGGATAATAGATTTGGTTGGCAATTTTAAATAATATTTCCTCATCAACGGCTAGTTCAGTAAACAGATAATAACCACGAATAATTTTTTGGATATAACCCTTATCCTGCCATTCATTTAATCTTCTGCGATGGAAATCCGCATCGATATTTTTGATGTCCTTTAAAGAAAAGATAGGAAAATCTTTTAGTTCATTCTTTAATGCTAAGAATCTCATTATATTTCTCCAAAATGTTATTATTAACACTTTTAAGAAATATTATAACAATAAAAAATCTGAATGGCAAATTAAATAAGTTCAGGTATGAATACTGCAATGAGCCAAATTAGTCGATCGTCGTTGGTATTTAGTATTTCGTTTTAAAACAATATAAAAAAAATAGTGTAGTTATAAATATAAAACTGCCAAAGCCATTACTAATAATACTTTGATATTCTATAATCTTACATAACTAATTTGATGAATTTGGACTATATGCATAATACCAGATACTTGTAGAGATGGTAATAAGATCGTTAAGCACAGATTTTTCCTGAAAACACCTACTAAAGTTTACACTTTCTTCCAGGTAATAATATAAAGCTCCAGCTAATTTAGTTGATGAGTCTAAAACAATTCAAATAATATGTTAACAACTAAAGAAAATATTATTTATCATTATTTAATAGAAAATTATTTCCCTATTTTTTGTGCTAATTTCACCAACTCGGGATGAACTACCTGTCCTTCTTTTAAAACTTGTTCTCCATCCTGCCAAACTGATGAATTCAAACAGATGCCATCTAAATGAGAAACTGCCTGAACTCCATTAGCTTTAAACTGAATACCCTGGTGACCGAAACCCCATTCTGTAGCTCCCCAGATTCGCTCATCTTCAACACAGGTACCTGAAGGCTTAGCTCCAGGATTGAATCCATAGCAAACATGGGCTTCATGATACATGCCAGGATCATTTAACGAATCAAGCCATTTGCTTGCAATTTTTGCTTCTTCACCACCAGTAATCCCAACGCATATTCCATTTTTAACCTGAAATGTTATGGGTGTAATAAGTGTTGGCAGGTCAGCCGGGCCTCCAGCATAAAAAGAGCAGTCAAAGACAATGTCACCATTAATGCTTTCCTCTATAGGTGCCCAAGCAATTTGCCCCAGAGGAAAATGGGCTCCTGGTGTATGACACCACAATTCACTTAATACGGGACGATCAGGGTTATTCTCAAAACTCACATCAGTTCCTGCCGGTGTGGTAATCCTCATCTTGCCAGCACGTTTCGTAATATCAACAACTTTATTCTGAAAATCATCCTGAGCTTTAAGATCGATACCTCCAAAAAATCGTACCATTCTCTTAACATCGAGACCACACAGGCAAAGATACCTGACCCGTTTAGGGGGAACCAATGCTTCTTCAAATGGAGTAGAATAACCCAACCATTGGGAATTTAACTCCAACCAGACATCGCTTTCTGGTATGGCCGCCTTCAGGCTATCAGGAAGGTAAGGTTCTGCAACCTTGCCCACTCCCTTTGGTGTTGAATGATAAGCGACCATTACTTTAGCTCCCAGTACTTCTCCAACTTTAGCTAACTCTTCAGCGACTATCCAATCACCCTTAGAATCAACAGTAATTAAAAGACTTTCTCCCTCCTTCAATGCTACAATTTCTTTTATTACTTTATATGCTACATTAGCTAGTTCCAAAGTTAATAATTTTGACATAGCCTCTATTCCTCCCATTCTCCAGCGAATTAAAAGATTTCCTTTTATATATTAAAATACCTTCTATCTATTGTTTGCCCATCTTAACAGCTAGCTCTGCCAGTTGGGGATGCAGGAGACGACCTTCCTCCATAATTTGTTCTCCATCTAACCATACCGATGAATTCAGGCAAATTCCATCAACATGACTCTTAGCATTTATTCCCTTTGCTTTAAAGAAAGGTCCCTGATAGCCAAAACCCCACTCTGTAGACCCCCAAACGCGTTCATCTTCAGTACATAACCCGGATAGATTTGCTCCAGGATTGAACCCATAGCAAACATGAGCAGCATGATACATTAGTGGATCTTTTAATTTAGCAAACCATTCCTTCAGAAAGGTAGCATCCTTGCCTCCTGTAATATCTACACATATCCCTTCTTTCACATGAAAAATAACCGGCTCTTTAAGAATTCCCATATCTGCCTCACCGCCACCAGAAAATGACCCGTCAAAGACAATAGTACCATTAATTGATTCTTCTAAAGGAGCCCAACCAATCTGACCTATTAAAAAATGTGCTCCGGGTTCAAGAGCCCATCCTTCGTTAGTAACCGGTCGACCTGAACCATTCTCAAAGCTGATATCAGTTCCAACAGGGTTTGTAATACGCATCTTTTTTGCTTTCTGAGTCAGTTCGACCAATAAATCCTGAAACTGTTTTTGTAAATCTAAATTTACTTTTCCTACACACCTTACAAATTGATCTTCGTTTAAACCACCTAAAAATAGATAACGAACTCGTTTTGGGTTTGTTAAGGCATTCTCCCAGGGAGTAGAATAAAGTAACCATTGATAATTGTATTCTACCCAGCAATCAGTCTCTGGAATCGCTGCTTTTAATGCATCCGGTAAATAGGGATCACCCACCTTACCATATCCCGGTGGTGTAGAATGCCAGGCAACCATAACTTTTCCACCCAATGCCTCAGCCGCTTTGGCAGTCTCTTCAGCCATACGCCAGTGACCTGCTGAATCAATAGTGATAAGAATACTTTCTCCTTTTTTTAAATTCAACAAATCTCGAACAACCTTATAAGCTGCAACACTGATTTCCAAGTCCATTGTAGTGGGCATAATCAATACCTCCTCTAAAAATAATTTTATGTTTTATTTTAAAACCTTAATTAGATTAAATGGTTTAACCACTAAATTTATTATTTAAATAAAATTAAAATCAAGATAAGGATAAATTGAATATATATTTTATATCATCCCTGTTTATTTCAATCGATTATCTATTCTTTTTTCATCTTATACCTTGTAACTGATTAAGCAGGTTTTATCTCTTTTAATACCCCCAGCAAGTATTCCCAAGTTCTTTCTATAGAGGATATACTGATATGTTCATCAGGAGTATGTACATCATACATATTGGGCCCAAAAGCAACCATATCAAGATTTATACTCTTTTCTTTAAAGAAACCACACTCTAATCCTCCATGAACTGCTGCAATTTTTAGTTCCTTTTGATACAGGTTTTTATGAACCATCTTAAATATTTCTCTTAACTTTGAATCAGGTTGATATTCCCATTCGGGATAATCGGAATCTGTTTCAAAGCTAATGTCTAAAATATTGGCAATCATTCTGGCCTGATTTAAAATATTGTACTTTAAACTTTTTATATTACTCCTAATGGCACTTTCAAATAGTATGCCTTCATCAGAAGTTGCCACTACTCCTAAGTTTGTTGAACTTTCTACTAAGCCCTCAATATCTCCACTCATGGTTTGGACACCATTGGGTATAAGCACCAACAAATGAATGATTTTATTCATCGTATCTTTTGCCAGTGCTTTTAAATCAATGTTCTTCACTCTCTTTGCACTGAGATTCACTGCTGGGTCTGATGTTTTGAGTTCATTTTTAAAAATTGAATTCCATGAATTTACCTTGGCTTCTAATTTATCTTTATCACCAGGGCTAATGAAAACAGTCACCTCAGTTTCACGTGGAATGGCATTCATTTTAGATCCGCCATTAATTTCACCCATAGAATATTCTACTTCGTTCAGAAGATCGCTTAAAAACCTACCCATTAGCTTGTTTGAATTTCCTCTGCTCTTATCTATTTCAACTCCAGAGTGACCACCCTTCAGTCCGCTGATGCTGATTAGATATGAAATGGAATCTCTTTCAGATTTTTCCCATGTGGCTGGTATATAATGCTTAGTCCTGATGCCGCCAGCACAGCTTGAAAATAAAATACCTTCTTCTTCACAATCTATATTAATAAGCATGTCGCCTTCGAGGAATTTGGGATCCAAAATTGATGCACCCTTGAGGCCAATTTCTTCTCCTGTAGTTATTAGTACTCTCAAGGGAGGATGGGGGATATTATCTGAATCCAAAAGTGCAAGAGCATAAGCAATCGCAATACCATCATCCCCCCCCAGTGTCGTATCCTTTGCATAGAGCATATCCCCTTCAATCCTGAGTTTGATAGGATCTTTTTCAAAATCATGTTCTGTCGATTTATTTTTATCGCATACCATATCCATATGCCCCTGTATAATAACAGTTGGTGCCTTTTCATATCCCGGGAAATTAGGTTTTCTGATTAAAACATTCAGTGCATGGTCTTGCTCTACTTCAAAATTTTTCGACTTAGCAAAAGTCACAAGATAGTCACTTATAGCCTTCTCATTCCCTGAGCATCTGGGAATTTTTGCAATTTCTTCAAAGTATCTAAAGACTGGTTTTGTAGACAACTTAATGTTTATATTATCCATATAATCTCCCCATTTTATCTAAATTTTTTATATTGTAAAAGTGATACTCAAGCCTTTAACAATTGCTCCATTGGTTTCCATTCGATATCAAAACCGAAGTGTTTTGGAGATAGTAAGTGAATATCGCCTTTAATACGGTATTTTTTATGAGGTTTTCCAATAATAGCTACTTTCTGCCCTATTTGTAAATAAGTATTCGTCATTGGTTCGCAATCTTCCAGGGCAACAACTGTAACAATATCCGGACTGCAAACATAAGGTTTATGGTCTAACCAGGTAACATGATTTTCATTTTTAAACCATATCTTAAAAGTATGTCCCTGGAATTCATCTAAGCCTTCAAATATATGTGTACCAAACATAAAACCTTTTTTATCTTCGTACTCTCTTTTAGTCAGGATTCCTTTGAAAAGCAAGTATCCTTTAATCAACTCTACAGCCTTCCCTATCGGATCTTGTGGGGATGCCTCTCTTGTTTCTCTGATAGACTTACCCACTGAAAAACTATCTGTCAATGTACCGGATATGATTACTTCTTTTAATTCTTTCACTTTCATTAGAAACCCAACATTCCCAGTCATTTGATTCGTTACGGTAACGATGGAACGTCCATATTCTTCTACCATTTTAAAATTGACCGTACTTTCAATAATGATAACATTTCCCCATAAGTCACACATCACCAAAGGACAAATACTTTTATTTTTTACGCAAGGGGTTGCCTGAGTCAACTCCGGGATTGCTCTCCCTGCAAAATCTCCATCTATTAACACTTTATTTAGCCTTGCTGCTGTATCTAAGGGTGCTGGCGTATTACTTCCACCTAATTCTCCCGCAATCAAAGCACCCAGTTCTATTTGTTTGGATTTTTCCAGTTCCTGGACTGCTTTGATTAATGGTCTCTCCACGGTGGGTTCACCTAAACCCTTTTCTGTTAATTTTTTAAAATTTTTCTCAGAGATAGGTGCAATAGAACCCATATAAAATGGCATTGCTACCCATTTCTCTTCATTGACCTTTGAGATATCAACCCAGCTTAATGTATATCCTTCTTCTAATGCTTGAACCAGGAGGTGTAGACCCAACTTGGGATCTCCACCACCACCTGTTCCCATAAAAGTCACACCTCTCACAAAATCTTCGACATCCTGTTTATTTTTCAAAGTATAATCAGACATTTTTTACCTGCCAGGCTTTCTATTTTTTCATAATACATTTACATTACTCTCGATAATAAGAAACTTTTCACTTCATTTCCGTTCAAAAAAACAACCAATATTTACTCATTTTTTATTTAATTCTTCAACAGTTACATACTCTCCATCATACCCCAATTTTTCGATAACGTGTTTAAATACTTGGTAACCGTTCAATTTTCTCCATTTGGAATGACACGGAAACGCCAACACTATAATTTCCATATCTTCTTCCAGGTCTGCATTGGTCAACGCTTGTCCTTTAACTGATATACTGCAAATTAAATCTGGAACCATAGCAACCATTTGTCCATTCTTCTTAGCAATCATATTCTCGTTTTTATATTCCATGGTAAGTTCACTGCCTTCATATTTTCCGTACCCCTGGACGATATAGCGTCCGAAATCAAAACCTTCTTTAGTTTGGATTGTCATATCCTGAACCTTGCCTCTTATTAATTCATAACCGTTAAACTGATCAATTAGTAATTTTACAAAATCAATATTATTTTCTATAGCTTCTCTAATAGTCATTCCAATTTTTTCAGCGATACTAACTGTACCAGGTATCATTGCCTTTTTGCACATCTTCCCATCCATCACATATGAGGCAATTCCACCGCTGTTACCTAATGCCGAGATTACATTCCTGGCAATGTTTTCGCAATCATAAGAATTCTCTGTATAAATAACAGCTGCATTACTCTTTTTATCTGCTATGGCAAAAGGAGAAGGTAATATATTGAAGAACTGAAACATAAGCATTTCAAGTTCAGGGACAGCTCTCCCTGCTCCATCAGCATCCAGAATAGGTAGCCTTTTTTTCGCTCCCACATATATAGGTACCATAGTATTAAATGCACCAGTTTCAACTGGTATCAAACAATCTATCTTCGAGCCTATTGTTCTTTCCAAAAGTTCTAAAGCATTCATTGATTCAATATCAAAACTTTTTTCTAATGTAGCTTTTGGTGCACCCATACCTGCTACCGTTGCAATCTTTTCAGTACCTTTAAGTTCATCAACCGTGATTAAGACTGGTTCTTCCCTGAATGCTTTAATTTGCTCTGCGAGAATTAATCCAGATTTTATTGAACCGCCACCACCTGCACCAAGAAGTGCTGAACCATTGATAATATCTAGCATATTTTCATAGGTCAATCTTCTCAATCTTATACCTCCATTCCCTATTCAAAATTATTTTTTATGGCAATCTAATAAAGCAACAAAATCATCTATAATATCATCCAGCATCTTCACAAATTCCTTCTCATCGGTCATACAAGTATATTTTTTCTCCTCAATTTTTTCTATAATCTTTGCTATTTCTTCATTCCTTATAAGATTATTCTCTTTCAATATGCTATATAATCTACTCATAGAATCAATAAGCCGGAATGGGCCATAGATTTTTGGTTCATCTATGCAACCCCTTGCACTGGTAACCATATACGCAAAAAGTTTTATAAATACCTCTTCATCCATTCATTCCTACTCCCCATCTATTAAAGAAAAGGACCTCTTTAACACTTCTTCTTTTGGGCGTGTTAGTAATTTCATTAGAATATCCAATACTGATGATTAGATCTGCTGAAACATACTCCGGAAGATTTAATATTTTACTGATAGCTTTTTTATTAAAAGATTTCACAGGACATGAACATAAACCTAACTCTTCTGCTAAAAGCATGATATTCTGAGCTGCCATTGAAATATCCATCACGCATAATTCATCTCTTCCTAGAGTACCTCCCTTTTCAAAAGCCTTCTTTCGGTCACTGCAAACTAAAATGATACTTGGCGGTTTACCCAAAAGTCCGGGGCTAAACACTTTTATCTGTTCAATTGTATTATGATTATCTATTATAATAAAGTACCATGGTTGTACATTGCTTCCTGAAGGTGCCCAGATAGCTGCCTCAATTAATTTTAATAACATTTTTCTTGGTACATTTTCTTTTTTATACTTTCGAATACTTCTTCTTTTTTTGATTATATCTAGAATGTTATATTCCAATTGATTCATTCCATTCCTTTAATTCAGATACTTGATGATTTATGTATTAGATTATTAAAAAAAGAGAAAATAAGATATACAGATAAATTCTTTTATACTCAGAAGCATTTTTTTCTTTCAGGGAATAGCAAAAAATACTAATTTAAAGATACTATATATCCTACATAAATACATTTGATTCTATTAATATCAATTTATTAAAAAATTGTTTATAAGGGATAGTATAAATCATTCAATAATCTATCACTATATATACAACAAAATCTTTGGGAACTAATTCTTAATTCTGTTTTCAATGGGAACATATTCATAATCAAATCCAAAGGCTTTTGGGCCTAAGATCCCTACACCTTTTTTATTGCGGAATATTGGTCTTGCTTTGAGTCCAATAACGACAACATTATCTCCCTCACTTATTTTGGGATTTGCTAATGGTTCACCTGTTGCAAGGTCAACAACAGTTATAATATCCGGACTCGTAACTAAGACTTTATCATTTTTCCAACAAATATGATTCTCGTTTTTAAACCAAATTTTTGTTACATCACCTTCAAATTTACCTTCTCCGGCTATTGTATGTGTACCCCAATAGTACCCAACACGATCTTCCCATTCCTTTTTAATCACTTTTCCCTTGGAAATAACCCAACCACCTAATAATTTTGTGATCTCAGCAGCTGGGTCCTTAGATGCTTCTCTTGTTTCACGTATGATTTTTCCGACATTGTAGCATTCTGTTAATGTTCTCGGTATAATCACTTCCCTAGCTTCTTTACCATTCATAAGAAAACCAGCATCACCTGTTATCCCATATGAAGCAGCACTTAAAAATTTTCCTATACGTTCTGCTATAGGATAACTGATAGAGTCTTTAATAATACAAACATTTCCCCAGGGATCAACAGTTGTAATAGGAAGTAAAGGCTTGTTATGCAGGTAGGGAGTTGTTTGGGATATTTCTGGAATAGCACGTCCAGTATAATCACCATCTATAGTAGGAATGCCCATAATCAAACCAGCAGCAATACACCCGGGTGTATTCGCTCCACCAAGCTCTATAGGTATTAATGCGTCAATTTTTTCCCCGGTATAAATAGATAGCTCTTGAATAGCTTTTGCCAAGCAATCCTTCTGTTTATTTTTTACAATACCAAGACCAAGACTCGCCATTTCCTTGATTGTTTTTTCAGTATGAGGAGCGATAGAACCCATCAGAAATGGGCAAGCAATCAAATCACTATCTGAAATATCATCAATATCAATCCATCCAACTTCCTTACCTTTTTCTAATTCGCTAACAAGAGAATCAATACCATTTTCTGGTAAGCCTCCTCCTCCTGTTCCATAAAACGTACATCCTCTCACAAAATCTTCAATTTCCTGCTTGTTTTTTAAAGTTGTTTTTAACATTCTCTCCCTCCTTTTAAATATCCATATAATATTGATAAAATATACGACAGTAAGATATATAGTATGTAATAAATTGTTGTATAAATTTAACTATTGAATAACATCTAGTGCTGTGTCTCTGTATTTTTAAGCTATGGTTTATCTTATTTTGAATTAAACAATTTACCAGTTTTCTTTATCCTTAACATACCATGAACCTGCAATGCTTACTTCTCTATATAATATTAGTCGACATA
Source organism: uncultured Atribacterota bacterium (assembly GCA_964428905.1). Lineage (GTDB taxonomy): Bacteria > Atribacterota > Phoenicimicrobiia > Phoenicimicrobiales > Stramentimicrobiaceae > CAYSAA01. The sequence goes on along the minus strand of CAYSAA010000168.1, from coordinate 23,446 downwards.
ATAATTTACATTTTCTTTAATTATTTAAATAAATGACAACGGACATAATGACCTGGTTCAATCTCTTTCATTGCGGGATCCTCGGTCAAACAGATATCCTTCTTGAAAGGACAACGTGTATTAAAGTTGCAACCTGGAGGTACATTCACAGGGCTGGGAATTTCACCCACGGATTGAATTTTATCTGGTTTAAATTTTTTCTCTTCATCAAACATTATTGGAATAGAAGATAGCAACATTTTAGTATAGGGATGTAGGGGTTTTTGAAAAAATTCAGTAGTTGATGCTATTTCAACAATTTTACCAAGGTACATAATAGCAATTCTGGTTGCAACATTTCGCATCAGACTCAGATCATGCGTGATAAATAGATAGGTCAGATCGAAATCTTTCTGAAGGCGCATAAGATGGTTAATTATTTTTCCTTGAACAGAGACATCGAGAGCAGAAGTAGGTTCATCCAAGACTACAAAGGAAGGGTCCGTTGCAAGGGCACGTGCAATTGCTACTAATTGTCGTTCACCTCCTCCAATCGTAATAGGTGATTTGAAACGATAATGAGAAGGGAGTTCGACTAAATCAAGCAGTTCAATGACTTTATTTTCTATTGAATAACCCTTTTTTATCATATTGTGTATCTGCAAGGGTGTTTCCAGGATATTTTGAATACTTCTATTGGGATTTAACGAAGATCCAGGGTCTTGAAAAACAATCTGGATATCCTTTTTAAATTTCATAGGACGTTTCACAGCAGCTTGTGAAATATCCTCTCCCTTGAAAATAAGTGAACCCGATGTCGGTCCATATGTACCTACTAACATATAAGCAGTCGTACTCTTACCGGAACCGGACTCACCAACCAGTCCAAAACATTCCCCTTTTTTTACTGAGAAATTGATTCTATCTACTGCTTTTACTACAATATACTTTTTCTTAAAAATACCGGATAAATTAATCGGGAAGTATTTAACTAAATCTTTTGCAACAAGTATATTGCCGTTTGTATTTAAAATATTAGACATTTCACTTACCCTCCTGTTCATTACCGTAAAGGTAGCATGCCACCTGGTGTCCATTTCCCATGTCAAAAAGAGGCGGAAATGCTTTGGTGCAAGGTGTAAATACATGTTGGCATCTAGGTGCAAAACGACAGCCGGGAGGAGGGTTACGATAATCGGGGATACGTCCTGGAATTCCCTCTGCAAAACCACCGCCACTGAGACGAGGCACAGAAGCCAGCAATCCTTGGGTATATGGATGCAAAGGTTCTTTAAATAACTTGGAGGTTGGAGCAGTCTCAATAATATTACCTGCATACATAACATACACACGTTCGGTTGTTTCGCGAACTAATCCCAATGAATGTGTTATCAAAATAAGTGAAGTCTCCTTTTTTTCAACTAGGTCTGTAATCAAACGTAAAACCTGATCTTGAATAGTTACATCAAGATTAGTCGTAGGTTCGTCAGCAATAAGTAAATCGCGGGCAGTTGCAATTGCAAACGCAATACAAACTCTCTGGCGCATACCACCACTTAGTTGAACCGGATAACTATTCAGCATTCGTTCTGCATCTGGTAGACGTGCTTCACGTAATGCACGAAGAGCAATGCTTTTTCTATTCTTCACTTTCTGTCCAGAAGAACCGACTGAATATTGAATGATATCAAATAATTGCTGACCTATTGTGAAAACAGGATTTAGTGCAGAGGTAGGGTCCTGAAAAATCATGGATAACCCTCTACTCCTTAAATCTGACAACTCCTTGGCGTTTAGCTTTAGAATGTTTTTCCCCTGAACAAAAATATCTCCCTCTGGAATAAATGCCATATTAGGCAAAACTCGAAGCAATGCTTTCATGGTTGTTGTTTTACCACATCCGGTTTCGCCTACTAATCCGACCCTTTCGCCGAATTTTACTCTAAAGTCAATACCATTTAAGACCTTTAGCACTCCACCATAGACCTTAAACCATACGTGCAGATTTCTTATATCGAGTAATATTTCAGACATAGCAACTATGCCTCCTCATGACTTAGAGCATCACGGATACCATCACCAAAGAGATTGAAGCCTAATACCAGGAACATTATAGCCAAAGCAGGAAATAGGGCTATCCACCATTGGCCTGGCATTCGATCAACACCATCTGCAATCATAGTTCCTAAAGCTGGATTGGGTGGTTGTTCTCCCATGCCAACAAAACTAAGAGCAGCACCAACCAAGGTAACCCATCCTACATCCAATGCTATTTTTGTAAAAACAGGAGAAAGACAGTTTGGTAAAATTTCTCGGAAAAGAATATGAAAATTACTTGCCCCAGTCAATTCTGCTGCGCTAACAAAATACTCGTTCCTTACGGAAGAAGCCATTCCATATACCATCCTGGTATACCAAGGCCACCATGCTACGGTCACTGCAATCATTGAGTTCATAAGTGTTGGTTTCATCATCGCAGCTATTGTTAGTGCTAGGATAATATGGGGAATGCCGATAAACACATCTGTAATTCTCATAATAACAGTATCAATCCAGGTACCAGAATAGTATCCGGCAGTCAGACCTGTAAGCGTACCAATGGGAACGCTGATAGCTAACACGGCTATGGCCATGAGCAAGGCATTTCTAAAAGCAAAGATAATTCTCGAAAGTATATCTCGCCCAACTGTATCAGTTCCCATTAAATATTGCCAGCTTGGCGATTGGTTTTTGTTTTTGAAATCGACAAATTTACCAGCATGCTGGGGGTAAGGAGCCACATAAGGTGCGAATATCGCGAGAAAAACAATTGTAGTTACCATAATCAAGCCTAGTATAGATAGCCAATTCCTAGAAAATTTATACCAAGTTCTTTTCAGTGAATCCATTCTTCTGATCCATGGATTTTCAAAAGAACTGGAAATAGATGTTTCCTTGTTCGTCATCTAGACATTCCTCCCTAATAAACGAATACGCGGATCCAAATATGCGGCAATGATGTCTACTACAATATTTAGAGTAATAAAAACAACTCCGAGAACCATGACCACACCAACAATTGCATTAACATCTTTATTGAGCATCACCTGTATACCATAGCGAGCTAATCCCGGAAAACCAAAAATTTGCTCCACCATAAATGCATAACCAAAAGTAGAAGCAACATCTAATGCCAGCACGGTAATAGGAGAAATTAAAGATGGTTTGAGTAGATACTTTCCAGTCACAATTCTAGCGGGAACGCCATAGGCAATCATAGAAGCCATATAGTCTTTGTTCTGATTATCCGCCATACTCGAACGTGTAAGACGTGCTGCTTGCGACATAGGAGGTAAAGCCAGTGCAATAGCAGGCAAGATAAGGTGTACAAGTGCATTCCAAAAAAGATCAAGCCGTCCATTTAAAAGACTATCTACCGTATACATTCCGGTAATCGTATTAGGAGGTATTAGCCCTGCAGTAAGCCGCCCTGAGCTCGGAAAGATATTTAGGCCAAAACAGAAAATTAACATCAGAATAACGGCCCAGGCAAATGCCGGGGTTGAGATGCCTAAATAAGAAAATAGGCGAACTACGTTGTCCAACCAAGTATTGGAAAATCTTGCAGATATAACTCCCAGAGAAATACCGATAACTGCAATAAAAATTGCTGATAATCCAACTAATTCCAAAGTTGCCGGAAAGAATTCTCTGATATCTTGCGTGACCGTTCGTCTAGTAAAAAGAGATTCTCCTAAATCCCCATGCGCTACTCCCCATAACCACAAACCATATTGTTGGACCAAAGGCTTATCAAGGTGCATTTGCTGTCTAAGTCTTTCTACTACTTCCACTGGTGCTCTGGGACCCAAAGCCATCCGGGCTGGATCACCTGGGACTATACGTGCAATCATGAATATCAAAATAGATAGACCGAATAACACAAAAATTGAAATAGCTAATCTACGTAATATAAAAGGTCCTAATCTCATTGAGCATTCCTTTCTTCTAGGCACTATCAATTTAAAGGGGCAAGGTAATGAAATTTATCATTATTTCTCACCCCTTTAGTAAATATTATTTTTTATTACTATTATCTAAGCAATTCTGCTCTTTTCTCAGGGAAGACTTTCATATCCCGTATGTAAAAATTATAACCCATTGGTGGAGAACATGGTTCTCCAGCTTTGATAGCTTCTGCTACAGGCCAAACAACGTAGGCTGCTTGATAACCAAACTGCAGAGCCTGATCTGCCAACCAAATAGTCGGAGCTAACTCTACTAGCTTATGTTGAATCTCGCCATACTTCTCGAAGCGCTCATCTCTATCTACGGTTGCCAAGGCATCTTCAATGTCCTTGTCGATCTCAGGTGAACCAAGCCACTCACACTGCTCCCAGGTCCCCTGAGACTTGGAATGATAACGAGTTTCTAACATCGAACCAGCTTCATTGTAATGAGCAGCCACGTAAACTACAGAACCGTTTGGGGTAGTCTCCACGGTTTGTGCATCATCGATCATTACACCAAAAGGATTCTTGAAAATCTCAACATCAATTCCAATTTCAGCTGCATTTACCTGTAACAATAGAGCTACTTTTTCTTCATCTGGTACTTCTGCACACCATGATAGGGTAAATGGAATATCCTCCTGTCCAGCATATGCAGACTTGGCCATTTCTTCCTTAGCTTTCTCTAAGTTGTAACTGTATTGAAATACATCCTTGTTATGGCCTGGGAGTGTTTGTGGAACCGGACCAATAGCTTGTTCATAATATGGCCATATATCATTCACCACTGCATCATAATCCATCACCCAGGATAGTGCCTTTCTAACATGAATATCATCTGTAGGCGGAACCTGAGTATTCAGCATGATCTGAAGGTTATGATCAGATAAATAGGCTGGGGCTTCAATGCCCGGTATCTCACTTAGAGCATCATATGCTTCTGTAGGTAGAGTCTCAGAAGTGATTTCCATGTCTCTATTCCTCATCATTGTACGGATAGCTACCTCACCGGGGAAGGCAAATTCTCTGAAGAAATCAGGAGCATCTTCTTCCCAACCAGCCCAGTAGTTATCAAATTTTTCTCCTAGTAGGTATTCTTCCATCCTCATTTCTTTGACTGTGTAAGGACCGCTACCAGCATCATTAGTGAGGAGCCACTTCTTGCCATAGTCACCCATATCTCCATACATCGTGTCACTTTTGTCAATATTTTCCATGACCTGAGATTTGTTTAGGATGTACAGACGTACCAATGCGGAGACAAATGGACCAAACGGTCTTGCTAGCTTGAACTCAATCGTATAATCATCAACAGCTTTTACCGATTCTATGCCGGAAACTATATTACCTTGGCTATCTTTGGTCTGCAAGAGATAGGCAAAACCTTCCCCAATTTCTAGCAATCGCTCTGTACTAAAAACAACATCTTCTGCTGTTAGTTCATCACCGTTGTGAAAATTCACATCTTTTCTCAAGTAGAAGGTATAGGTAAGAAAATCATCGGAGATGTCCCATTTCTCGGCCAGATGAGGTCTTATAGATCCATCAAGATTCGGAAATACCAACGTGTCGTACAAGTTAACTAGTGCCATGGTATCAGAAAAATCTGTTCCCACAGCAGGGTCAATATAAGTTGGCCAATCCTCGCACCAGCGAACTATACTTTCTGGGTTATGTTCTGCTGCAAATCCAAATATAGGGATAGCCAGTAAAGCTATCCAAATCATCAAATAAATTAACACTCTAAAAGTTTTCATATTGTTGCCTCCTAATAATTTTTACTCTCATCAGCACTGATTTGTGATAGTAAATTAACACCATTAAAAATAACCTTATCAACTCAAGCAGTTTATTCCTAGTACATTCTACTTTTTAAAATCTATAGTTCTTTTATCTTTTACCTCACAATTATAATATTTAAAATAATACCTCCTTTCCTTTGCAGTTGATTTCATATAAATGAATTACAAGTTAAACATATGAAACCTTACTATAAGAAAAACCTTTAGTTTTACTCCTCTTTTTCTTAATTGGCATGTTAGTATCTTTATTATAGATGTTATTTATACGATCGACTATCTAAATTTCACGTCTTATGATTAGCTTACCAGATTGTACATCTATTGCCTAAGTTATGAGAATACCAGTAACATGAGATATATCATTCTAACACTAATCATTTAATTTCTCTTTTATATTATTTTTTGTTAACCTGTTTATCTTCATTTATATTTTTTGTTTAATAAAAAGGACAGAGTAAAAGTTGCTACCTAGCCATCCTACTCTGTCCTTTTGCCTGATAGATTCTTCCTAATGCAATTAGGAAATATTTAACTTAATTAAACTCTGCAGTGCGGATTTTCCTAAAGATTGGAATTGCCCCTTCGGCGCTTCTTTATAAAAAGCTCTCCAGAGTTCTGTCCAGCAACAGTCCTTTTGCCTGAAAGTTTAAATACATTTAGTATTTTGCCTCTTCGGCATCCTATATGGTAATTAGGATTTCTCCTGTTACCTTCATACAGATTAAAATATTTTATTTTTTCAATATAAAATTTATCTATATTCTATTAACAATATTATTTAGCAGATTTGTAGTGTGTGTTTTAATGTGAAAAATATAACTTGAATTTCTCTCTTTTCGTCTTTGTTTGTTACATTAAGAATTTTATTATATCTTTATTAAAAAGTCAACGTTCTCATCATCCCGGGTTTGGTAAACCTTCTTTGGTGTTTTATGGCCGACACCCGTAAAACCTTCAATATTTGGGGAATAAAAAGTTATTTTTTCACCAAGTTCATTTTTTTCAATGGTAAAAATTGAATCGGCCTGAAATTTAGTGGGTTTAGACAAACCTTTTTTAACCAGAATTTCTACCGGATAGACAGTATTTGTATTTTGTGTGGTACCCGGGTCACTACCACATCACTACTGTAACGGTTTCCCAGATCGTTTGAAACAACCAGCAAAGGCCTGGTTTTCTTCTTACCGGGTCCCCAGTATACTTCTCCTCTTTGCGGGAAATTATTGTTATTAGCAAGATTCCTATGTATAATATGAAAAACTGCCAAAGACAAATATTAATCAATTTATTCCTAAACAAGAATAATTACAAAATCGGGAGATAAAATTGTACTGGTATCTCTTTGAAACCGGAATAGAAAAATTCCCTTATAGAATTTATCTGGAAGAAACTCCCGGAGTATATCTGATTTTAAGGGTTCAAGGAAAATGGCCGGGTTCGGGGAAGAAAATTTTCTGCATTTCTGAAGGAACCGTATCCCAAGAAGACTTACCTGATGAGGAACCTGTAGATAAATGTCCTATTATCCTGGCTAAAAGATACGGTAAAAAATTAAACATTATCCTGGATAGAAAAACCAGGAGAAGGTGCTGGTTCCTTTTTCTACAAAAGGAATATAAGACGAACCCGGGACAATATTATGAGCAGATCTTCTGGATAACCCAGTCCTCCCTGAAGATGAAAGGTCCGGGTGCTTATATCCCCCAGGGTGGAAAACAGGAAAAGATGGAAATCACTATTGATAAAAGAGAACGCTATCCCTACAAATTTAAAAATAGCACCATCCACAAAGAAAATCTAAAGGTAGGGGATTACGCATTATTCAAAAATGAGAGCATTGTAGCCGTAGCTGAAAGAAAAACCCTGGATCATTTTTTACATGAAATAAGAAATTTTGAGATACTGAAATTAAGCCTGCGGGAATTACAACAATATCCCTTTAAAGCGATGATATTTGATTCTCCTTATTCGGAATTTATCAATCCCAAAACCAATTTATTTTATAGACCATCCTATACGGCAGACATTCTCGCTGAGCTTTTTGTTGTTTTTCCGGATATCCAGTTTGTCTTTTTTAAAAACCGGAAATTAGCCAATGAATGGCTTTATCGCTGGTTTAAAAGAATCTGGATTCATTGCTGATTATTTAGGCAAAGATGAATGCATGAATGCAATGTTGGAAGAATGGAAGGTTGTAAACAGGTCTGTTCGTATCTACTTCCGGGTCATGCGACATAAACCAAAAATGAATAATTATTTACTAAATTCAATTTCTCCATTTTCCCAGAAATACCTCACTACTCTGTCAATTAATTTTTTGCCATTCTTCGTAACCCAGAACTGTTTGATAGAGCGAATCCCAAGATCTGGAAAGATTATTTTCTCTATAGTATCAATTACCCCAAACCATTTTAAATACCTCAATAAAATACTTTTTACAGCATGATTTAAATCTTTAGCAATTTTATTAAGTTCTTCTGGTCCCCTGGAAGGATCACCGTAAATTTCTTTTGTTAAAGCAATGGGTGATTTTTTCTCATTTGGTCTTAAATGATAGAAGTATCCCCAAATACTAACGATATTTTCTTGATATTCCTGGGCATTAAATGTGGTATACTCTGTCGCTTGTAGTTTAACCCAATTTACTTTCTCTATCCAGTCCAACAGCAGTTTAATGGTTTTATCACCATATTTATTTTGGGTGAACTTGTTAAAATGTTTTTGATTGACCTGTACATATCCCTTCTTATCATGATAGATTAGTCTTTCCGCACGAGATAAGAGGTGAATAAAGTGTATGTATTTCTTTCTTGTTTCTTCACCCCTTTCTTCTTCCTTACCTAAAAAGGTAAAACTATCTTTGATCGGGTTAATAAAATTCTTTTCAATTAATTTGAGGTGCTTGAAGGGTATCCAGCGATTTTTTGAAGTTACTTTGATATGATTTTCTTGAAAGTAGCGTACAAAAGTTTCCACATCGCAAGCTACAGGAGAATCTCCTTCATTGATATCATTGAGATTGAATGGGTCCTGAGAATCTACATCTATGGGGGTGATGTTAAATGAAATGGGAAAATCTTTTCGAGGGCTATTTATTTTTTTCCTCTCTTCTTCCATAGCCTGCATAGGTGTTTTCCCGTTAAGTTCTTCTTGTGGTTCATGAAGCCATTTTCTCTGCAATTCCTTCATCGCTTTTTCTATTTCATCTTTATTGGAAAACTTGGTAATATCCATATTTTTTTTCATATAATTCGTAAAATCGTCTAATAGCTCTTTTTCCAAGGGACCCATACTCCCTTGGGCCATTTCTTCCGGGGATTTCCCCTGAAATTCATCTCGGGGAGCACGATTCCAAAAGTTATGGAAAAGCTGTTGAAAGGTGGCAAAATCTTCTTGAGAAGAAATGTGCATCATTTTGGCTAATTCTTTTATGATAGGTACCGGGTTTTTAACACGATTAATCTTTTTTCTTAAACTTTTAATAGAAGGCGCCTTTTTGCCCAGACGTTTCTTTAGATATTTTTTTAATTCCTTCTCTATATCATCAATCGTCTTAGATTCAGCATGCTCTGGAAGAGAATTTTGTTTGCTTTTCTGAATAAGTTGTTTTTCAATTATTAATGGATCTGCTTCCTGGGAAATGTCAGCAGGCAATCCTTTCAGGGCTCTTTTGGTAGCATAAGATGGTATGTCCGGTAAAAATAGATTAATCACAGATAAAGCATAGTCTGTTTCATAGGGTAAAATCCGGCCAATAAAATAGTCATTATCTTTCAAATGTAGGGTCGCCTCATTTTCTCTCACTTTATATTCATTTCCTGTGGTAAGATCTTTTGCCTTGAAATAAAATCCGGGGGCAACTTCGATGACCCTAAAACTACTATAGATATGATGCTTGAATCCCTGCAGAATCGCTTGATCTTGTAGGTTATATTCAGGAAGCATTCTCGCTAAAAATACATTTAGAGGTTTCTTTTGGTAGTGTTTTGAGGTGTAGGAATAAATAAAGTAATCATCAAACCTCAGATTTGCTATTGCTTGATCATCCTGAGTTTGGTAGATCTTTTCAGGGGTTTTTGTTAGGAAATGTTCTCTTTCTCCAAGCATTTCTAAAAATAGATGAGGGTCTGATTCACAAAAAGCCATGATATCATGGGTAAATTCGTTTACCCTGGTAGCTGGTTCCATCCTATCGGTCATACTTAATGTACCTTTCCTTCTTGAGAGTGTCATCGTAAGAAGTTAGCAAATGTAGTTTCATTTTATTTTGATTTGTTTTTATTTCTGAACTGTCTGCTCCAGATAGGTACAATAAGCAGAACCAGTTTCAGTAATAATAATCTCTTCCTCCTGTCTTCTGATAAATCTCAGATATTTTAATGCCTCTAAAATCGCATCTGATTCCATTTCATCTATTACCAGCTCATCAATGATTTCGTGAAATATCTGCTCTGTTACATAATGCCTTTCATAGATCTCAAATAAAACATCTTTACAGTGCTGTACTAAATAACAATCAGCAAAAAGAAATAGCCACTTCGTATTTTCCTTTTTAGTATTTTTATACTGCTCAATAGCCTGGGCAATATCATCCTCATGTAATTTCTTCTCTTCTTTTTCCAAATTCACTTTTTCCATCCAGACCATTACCGTTCCGGAAATCAATTCCTGAAATTTTTGATCATCTTTAAATATTTCTGGTAAATGTCTATTTTTTTGTAGTGGTCCGCCGGACGCAAAAGAAATATTTTTCATGTGGTGATCAAAAAAATGATAAATTTCTTCCTGGTATAGAAAAATGGCACAAAACGAGATAACAAAAAATAGGGCAACCCAAGAATTGGTTAACTGTACCCAACCACCAGCAATCCGCCACCAGATCATCCCCAGGATTAAGGCAGCCAAACATAAAATACCGTAAGGTAATATCATCAATATGATTTTTCGCATAAGGCGTTTCCCATATCTTTTTTATTTTAAATCTTTTAATACACTTAAAATGGCCGGCAGGTAAGCCGGTAAATCTTTAGGGGAACGAGAGGTTACCAGATGATGGTCAACTACCACCTCCTGGTCCAGGTAATTAGCACCGGCATTAATTAGATCATCTTTTATAGAAAAAAAACAGGTTGCGTCCTTCTCGTTTACTACCCCCGCTGAAATGAGCACCCAGGGAGCATGACAAATTGCCGCAACCAAACCGTCTTTTTCAAATATCTTGCGCACAAAATTGACCATCTTCTGAGAACGCCGAATATGGTCTGGAGCATAACCACCGGGAATAATGACTCCTATAAACTCCTCTATTTTGACTTCTGCTATTGATAGATCAACTGATGTAGGATATTGATGTTTACTATAATAGGTCCTTTTCTCTGGACCCACAATTTTGATATCATATCCTGCTTCTTTCAAACGATAATAAGGATACCATAATTCCTGATCTTCGTATAAGTCTTCTACAAGTATGGCAATTTTTTGTAAATTTTGCATATAAATCCCCCCTTTCATTCCTGATATTACCATAAATCATCTCTAATAAAAAGATTTTTCTATCTTACTATGACTAATCTATATTTCTGAGAGAAAAATAGTATTTATCTTGTTTTGGTAAAATAGTACTAATTATCCTATTCAGGAAAAGTTATCTACATATATTTCAGGATATTAGGGAAGGCTTTTTCTGGAAACAAATTATTCTAAAAACAAAAAATTCTAAAGATAGAGGAGTTAAAAAAAATATTGGCCAAGGGAAGATATAATGAAATAGATTGGCAGGGTTTATCTCTGGTCGGGGCGAGAGGATTTGAACCTCCGACCTCTTGGTCCCGAACCAAGCGCGCTTACCAAACTGCGCTACGCCCCGAATCATAAATGAAATTATATCACATCATTCTATTGAGAGTAAGGGTTAATTTCAATTTATGTGCAACAAATGATGCGGCAACTATTTTAATGAAATCTCCCACAATAAAAGGAAGAACACCGGTCAATAAAACCGCTTTTAGACTTAATTTTGTTACTAAATATAACTGAAAAACACCAAAAAGGTTAATAACCAACAGGCCAATGATTCCAGCACCGATAAAGTCCCAAATGTTTTGTTTGTTCCTTCTTTCAACAAGATAACCTATGACATAAGCGGAAATTACAAATCCCCACAAATAGCCACCAGTTGGTCCCAATAGTACCCCCGGACCGGCTTTCCCTGCGGCAAAGACCGGTAGTCCGACTAAACCTAAAAAAAGATAGATCATCTGACTTAATACACCTATTTTTCTACCCAGCAGCATTGCGGAAAGATAGGTAAACAAGGTCTGAAGGGTGAAAGGAACCGGGTAAACCGGGATAACTAAGAATGCACCCAGGCCAGTCAGTGCTGCAAATAGAGAGGCAAGAATCATATATTTTAAAGAAACATGTTGGAATAACATCCGTTTATATTCTCTCTTTCAAATTTATATCGTTAACCTAAATAATATAAATAGTTAACCAACATGTCAAGCATTCTGAATTTTTAATACTACTTGATAGACCTATCTTACCGTTCCGGATAAAACATGGATTGACTTCCCGTTTTCTTTTCTTAAGATTAGAGCACCTTCAGGTGTAATATCCACAGCCTCACCAGCAATAGTTTGCCCTGCTGACTCAATCGTGATATTTTTCCCCAGGGTATCCGTATTTTCCTTCCATTCTTTCAAAATAGGTTTAAACTGCTTTTTTTTCAGTTTATCATAATACTTTTCAAAATTTTCCAACATTACCTGAACCAATCTAATTCTAGAAATTAACTCTCCCAATATTTCTTGCAAGGAGGTTGACTGTTCCCTAATATCTTCCGGAAAATTCTCCCTTCTTATATTGGCATTTACACCAATCCCTACCAGTACATAGTTGATACGATCCGATTCGGCAGTCATTTCGCTTAGAATCCCACATAATTTCTTTTTTTCTATCAGCAGGTCATTGGGCCATTTAATGTGAACCGGAATATCATAGAGACTTTTAATGGAACGGACTAATACCACTGCAGTCATTAAGGTAATTTTTGATAGATAGGCCGGTTCGAGATTGGGGAATAACACGATGGTCAGCCAAATACCACCATGAGGAGAATACCAAATTCTTCCTAATCTTCCACGTCCGGCTGTCTGCATATCAGTAACAATTACAGTACCCTCTGGCAAATGAATCTTTTGATTTTTAATTACATTTTTTGCTACAGAATTCGTAGAATTAACCCTGTCATAATAATAAATTCTTTTACCAATATATTTGGTATGGAGATTGTTCTGAATTTCTGCTGGTAATAAAATATCAGGACGCGAAATAACCCGATAACCTTTCCTGGCATCAGCAGAAATATGATAACCCAATTTTTTTAGTTTCTGTACCTGTTTCCAGACTGCCACCCGGGAAAATCCCAATTTGCCGCTTAATTCTTCTCCGGTTATATAATTTTCATCAGACAAATAAAACAACACAGGAATATTGGTACTCTTTACATTCATCAATGATTTTCACATTACTCCTTAAAATCAACGAAATGAAAGTTTACTTTTCCCACACCCTGTAATTTGGCCAGAATCTTATCACCAATCAATTGTAGATGTTCCGGTCTTTGCACAAAATCCAGGTCGTCTGTGGGCACCTGTAATATAGGACAAAGATTAAACTCTGCTACCCATTTTTCATAGAGCGTATTAAGCTGTTCCAGGTATTCTCTGGAAATCCTTTTTTCATAATCCCTGCCACGCAAGGCAATTCTTTGCTTTAAAGTAGGTACAGAAGATTGCAGGTAAACAATAAGATCGGGAGGAGACAGAAAACTGACCATCATCCGGAATAATTCACTATAATTGTGATAATCCCGTGGATCCATCAGTCCTTGTTGATACAAATTTTTGGCAAATATATCAACATCCTCATATATACTGCGGTCCTGTATCACAGAAGAAGGATCATTCACAATCTCCTGATGGTGTTTGAAACGTTTGGAAAGAAAGAAAACCTGCAAATGGAAACTCCATTTTTTCATATCATAATAAAAATCTTCCAGGTAAGGATTCTTCTCCACTACTTCATAGAATGCCTTCCACCCCAGTCGTTTACTTAATAAATCAGTCAAGCTGGATTTTCCGCTGCCAATATTGCCGGAAATAATAATGAATTTTTTCATACCTGACCTTCACTCTTCATCTTTCTGATAAATTTTTTGACAGATATATTCTAGATCCTGTTTGTTCCCCACAAAATCAAGTTCATCTGTGTCAATAATAACCAACTTAGACTGTTGAAGGCTAAAATTTTTACGATTTCTAAAGTAATCTTCATAAGCATCATTTAATTTCTTCATATACTGATATGCTATTTTTCGTTCAAAGGGACGATCTCTCAACATAATTCTCTTCATCAACCTATCAGTCCTGGTTCGTAAATAGACAATCAGGTCAGGTGCCGGAATATCCTTACACATAATCTGGTATAAATGCTCATACATTGCGAGTTCATTGCCTGATAGATTCAGATGGGCAAAAATCCTGTCTTTGGCAAACATATAATCGGAAAAAGATAACTGACGAAAAAGATCCTGCTGGGTAGCCTTCATCTGTTGATCATAACGACTCAATAAAAAGAAAATCTGCGTCTGGAAGGCATATCCCTTGATGTCTTCATAAAACCTTGATAGGAAGGGATTTTCTTCTACTACTTCCAGGATGCTTCTGGCACGATACTTTTTACTCAACTGTAAAACCAAACTGGTTTTCCCTGCACCAATAGCACCTTCAATGGCAATATGCTTACTCTTAAGAGGGTACATTTTGGACTTCCTTCGGATATTTTTCTAAGGCCTTAGTAAAAGTTCCCGCTACCTAAAAATTGATAGGAAAATCAAGCATTTTAGTTGTAAGTTTTATTTCTTTTGATAGCTCAAAATATAAATTTAATTTAAACTGAATTACGTTGTTTTTAATCATGAAGTTAACTAAAAAATGATTATCAACACATATAGTAAATTAGGCTGGCAATTGCCAGCCTAATTTTTCAATTGCCGGAATATATTTAATCATATTTTCTCATTGGTACTTTTTGCTTATTTAGTTTCACTCGATGCTTTTATTTCTTTGAATTTAGCCAATGCCTGGAATCCTTCATATACAACAAAACTGGCTAAGATTAAGAGTAGAATAGAAATTGAGCCAAGAAGGACATTTCCCTTACCAAAATTATTGAATATTAGGTTAATCAGGGCTGTGACTGTCATAATCATCATGAAAGCCATGGGAATATAAGTTGCTGTATAATTTTTACCCATATGTGCCAACCAGGCCGTTGCACTTAATAAAGCTAATCCGGCAAGCAATTGGTTGGCTGAACCAAATAACGGCCAGATTGCCAGCCATTGCCCACTCATCGCCAATGCTCCGCCGGCAATAACAGTGATGAAAGTTCCAACATACCGGTTAGAAATTGTCGGGTATTTCTCTGAAGTTAACTCTTCAAAGCAGTATCTTCCCAGACGTGTTGCCGTATCCAATGAAGTAATTAAGAAAGCAGAAATGGTTAAAGAACCAAAGACTATTCCGATTTCTTCCGGAACACCCAATCCAGCTAAAAAATTGCCCAGACCATGGGCAAAAACACCAACAGCGCCTCCCCATTCGGCCAGCCCTGTTGCATGGCCTTCCTGGGTGAGTATCGCAGCCGTTCCCAGGGCAACAACTGCCAGCACACCTTCTAAGAGCATGGCACCATAGCCTACCATCCTGACGTCTTTTTCATTGCTCAATTGTTTGGCCGTAGTACCGGAGGCAACCATAGAATGAAAACCGGAAACAGCACCGCAGGCTATAATCACAAACAACATGGGAAACAAAAAGCCAGAGCCGGTCCTGAAACTGGTAAAGGCAGGATAAGATAAAGTGGGTCGAACAATAAATATACCGAGGACTCCACCGATCAAGGCTGCATAGAGCAGGAAAGAGGATAGGTAATCCCTGGGTTGTAATAGAATCCACACAGGTAGAGTTGCAGCCAGGATAATATAGACAATTAAAATCCAGGTCCAGGTAATTTGACTAAAGAATAAGAAGGGGGCACTCAGACCAATCCAGATTGCTATAAAGAGCAGAATGATACCAATAAGTGTGACAGCTGACAGACTCATATTCATCCGATACATGCCAAATCCCATGCCTATAGCAATGACCAGCATTAAAAAACCAGCCGTAGCTACCGAGGCATTGGCAGCGAAGGCTGAAGCGGTCAGAATCGTAAAAACGGCAACCACGAGTACTAATGTTAACCAGGCAAACAGCAAAAACCAGATTCGTGCTTTCTTGCCCACATACTGTCCAATAATCTCTCCGACAGATAATCCCTTGTGTCTGGAAGAAGTGAATAACGAGAAGAAATCATGCACGCCACCGATAAAAACACAACCAATTACAATCCAGAGAAAACAGGGAAGCCATCCGAACACAATGGCAGCGATAGGTCCGGTGATCGGCCCTGCACCGGCAATCGATGCAAAATGATGGCCTAACAAAACCGGAGCCTTAGCCGGAACATAATCCACACCATCAGTCATAGCATAAGCAGGCGTCTTCCTTTTTTCATCAACGCCAGCCAATTTGTCTAAATAATTTCCATATACCATATAAGCAATAATATATATAATTAATGCAATGATCAGTAAGGTTAAAAGACTCATAAAAACAAAACCTCCTCTTATAATAAAAAGTATAAAAAATAAATTAAGTGTAACAATGACATAGTACTTTTAAGAAAAAAAATTGAAGCATGGATAGAAAATATTATCCGGCAACTCAATACCATATTATTTCAATCCCTGACTCATTGGTTTTTCCCTATCACCTCCTTTTCTGTTTTCTTTTTAAAATTATAAACTGATGACACTTCTTTTCCCTTGGCATTACAATAAACATGATTATTTTTAATATCAATAAGCAACAAACGAATGTCACACCAGCCTTTAATTCCCAAATAGAATGTTTTCGCATATCGAAATTTTTGGGCGGTTTCCATAGCCTCCCCTGAAAATCCCTGAGAAGAAACAATAATGCCATTTATTGTGTGAGACATTACATCGAAAGAAGGAACAACCAATTCTCTGGCAACACTGATCAGGAATTGAGAAAAATCTTTTGTATCCTCGTTTTGTACAAATTGATCAAATCCTTTAACCAGAATCATTTCTCTTTCATGATATTGATCAAATTGAATTTTCTTAGTAAGGACGTTGCGAAAATGTTTAATGATGGAAATTGCGTAGATATCTAATTGCTTTTCAGCAATAACCTTATTGGTCTCTACATTATAATGGACGTGATATCTTGTTGCTAATTCCTCCAGATATTGTTTTAATAAAGGTTTCATTTTGTGTCCTATACCCATAATAGAGTTGTTTAGTCTATTTAATAGACCAAACTGTTTTTATTTTATTACAATCAATTTACGATTGCAACTATCATTTCATGTTTTTATTGACTAAGAAAAAACCAAATATGGGAGAATTGATTCAGGGAATGAAATATAAAACAACTCAATTAAAGTTTGACATTTATCTATTTTATGATAGTATCTAATTATATTGTAATAGTGTTATTAATTATATAATTGTAACACAATATTTTTGGAGGAGAAAAAAAATGAGACATCGGAGTGTAATTATTATATTTGGCATCATGGTATTAGCCATTCTAAATCCATTGATTGGTTTATCTGAGAGTGCAGATAATCAACAGCCTGTAGTCTGCACCACCTCAATTCTCACCCATCTGACCGAAGAAATAGGGCAGGAATTCATTACGGTCACTACCATTGCCCCAGCAGGTATGTGTCCTGCTCATTTTGATATTAAACCTTCTCAGATTCAAGCGGTCAGAGAAGCAAAAATTTTGATTTCTCATAATTTTGAACCATGGATTGAAAATCTTCTTACTTCTGCAGATAATACAAATATAGAACGATTAGTCCTGGCAGGGCCATGGAATACACCAGCAAGTGCAATGGAAAAAATTAATCAAATTTCTGATGCACTCAGCAAGCAATTCCCTGAAAATGAGCCGCAATTTCATCTCAATGCCCAAAACTTTATCAAAAGCATTAAACGGGATGCAGATGTGATGAAATCCAAAGCTGACCAATTAAATGTCAGCCAATTCAAAGTAATTGCAAGTTTCCACCAGGCCTCTTTTGTTGAATGGCTGGGTTTTGATATAGTTACTACTTATCCTTCACCGGAAACTATTTCTACCAAACAATTTCTCGAACTTCTATTAATCGGTAAAAGAGAAAAAGTTGATCTTATTGTTGACAATTTGCAAAGTGGTACAGATTTTGGAGCAAAGTTGGCCTCAGACTTGAACTCAACCCAGGCTATTTTAACCAATTTCCCTGGCCTTATCCCACAAACGGAAAGTTTAGCAGCAATGCTTTCCTATAATGCAGAGCAATTATTTAACACAATAGAAGTAAAGTAGTACAATGATTAAACTAACTGTTGACCGTAATGATTTAAATAATATGGTCGAGCGTGGGATTAAACTACATGGTCATGCTGGTCCCTATCTTAATCTTGGTATCAAAATGGGTTTACTGGCTTTAGATATATTGGGAGTTAGAGGTTACTTTGATCTTTCTACCGAAGCTGAGCTGAACTATCACACGCCTGTTTCCTGTTTGGTGGACGGATTGCAGGTATCTACAGGTTGTACCATGGGAAAAGGGAATATCAAGGTCAAAGACAATCCTGATATTATCCGTGCCTTTTTTAAAACCACCCATAAAACGCTTCTGATTACCTTAAAACCGGAAATACACAAATTACTGGACTTTAAAAAAAAGACCTGTGAAGATCTGGGACAGCAGATGCTGAATATGACTGATATAGAGTTGTTCGATTATGAGGAGTACGAGAAACAAGATGAATCAAATCAAAATAATTGAGATGAATAATGTAAGCACTATCTATGAAGGAGAAAAAGTCCCTTCTCTCCTTAATATCACTTTTTCGATTAATCAGGGAGAGTTTGTCTGCATTATAGGGCCTAATGGAGCTGGTAAAACCACTCTGCTGGAAAGCTTAAACGGGTTATTACCTCATACCCAGGGACAAATTCGTATCCTGGGTAAAGATATCAGAGAAAGAGGCATTTTTCTGAGAAAACAGATTGGATATGTACCACAAGAATTTACGGTTGATTCCCTATCTCCTTTTTTAGTCAAAGACATTATACTTATGGGGCGTTATGGTCAAATCGGCCTGCTGAAAAAAATATCTCACAATGATCATCTCCTGGTGGATGAAAGCTTGAAATTATTGGGAATTGAAGAACTGAAATACCGCCCTATTGGTAAACTCTCCGGGGGACAATTGCAAAAAGTTATGCTGGCCAGGGTACTGGCCAAAAAACCAAGCATTCTTTTTCTTGATGAGCCCTTCAGTAATCTGGATTATCGTGCTACCTATAAAGCTGCCCGTCAAATCACTAATGCCCATGATGAAAATCATTGGACTACCTTGATGGTCATTCATGATCTCAATTCATTACCCGAACGTTGTAATCGTATCATTCATTTGGAAGATGGCAGAGTCGTGAAAGATGATATTCCAGAAAAGGTATTGACCGAAGACCTTTTAGAAGCTCCATTAAGGTAACTCTTATATGTCTATTTTTAGCATTCTTCCGTTAAAAACAATTATCATTACCCTACTGGGTACCTGCCTTGCCGGTGCGGTCTGTTCTCTTATCGGAACTTTTATAGTCAGAATGAAACTGACTTCGCTTGGTTTCTGTATGTCTCATGCAGCTTTTGCCGGATCCGCCCTGGGTCTGGCACTTTCCTTACCACCACTGTGGTTTGCCCTAGCTTTCTCTATTCTGGTAGCCGTTATCTTAGGACCATTGACTGACAAATCCAGATTACAGCCGGAAATTATTCTGGGAATATTGTTTTCTCTCACCATGGCCTTGGGGTTAACTTTTCTCAATTTTATTCCAGACTCAGCCATGAGCAGTACTGCTATGAGCATTCTCTGGGGAAGCATTTTGGGTATTACCTATATTGATGTCCTGCGCCTATCTATTCTTACCTTTAGTATCCTGCTGGTTATTATCCTGTTTTTTAAAGAATTTCATGCTATCATGTTTAACCGGAAAATGGCTGAAGCATCCGGAATTTCTACCAAGCCATTTTATTACCTTATTCTTTTTCTTACCGGTATTACTGTAGCTTTTTCTATTAAATTGGTGGGGGGATTGCTGATTTTTGCCCTAATTGTTAATCCCGCATCTTCTGCTTACCAGTTTTTTTATGATTTTAAAAAAATACTAATCTTCTCTCCACTATTTGGTATATTATTCTCGCTGGGAGGAATTGTCCTCTCATTCCTGCTGGATTTTCCGGTGGGCTCCTCTATTGCTATTATTTCCTCCATTGGTTTCGGTATATCAGTAGTCCTTTCTCCCAAGAGAAAAAAAGGATAAATAGGTACCGCACCCGCATAGCAAGTGGCTTAAAAAGGTGTTTCTTTTATAGGTAAAGAAAGGGTTTTTTGCATTTTTACCGGTATCTTGTATAATATAAAGTTATAAATACTTGGCCAGATTAAATCATCTGGTGAAGTTAATAAATGGAGGAAAAAAATGAAAAGATCAACAAAATGGATTATCTTCTCAGTTATCATTATTGTTGCTATTGTTGCTGCATTCTATATTATGCAAATAAGTAAACCGAAAAAAGTTGTTTTTGGTTCCAAGTTGTTTAATGAACAATACATCCTTGCTCATATAATCGCTCATCTTTTTGAAGAAAACGGATTTCAGACTGAAGTCAAAGAAAGTCTTGGGGGCACCATGATCAACTATGAGGCACTGAAACAAGAAAATATTGATGCCTATATTGAATACACCGGAACCGCTTATAATGTTATTTTAAAATTACCACCGCTGGAATTATGGAATGTTGACCAGGTCTATCAACAAGTCGAAGAACAACTAATGGAACAGGATGATATCGCTATTGCCGCCCGAATCGGATTTAGAAATGATTATGCCATTGCTTTGAATAAGGATTGGGTGGAGGAACAAAACATTACCGTAATGAGTGATTTAGAACCTTATGCCTCTAATCTAAGTCTGGCAACTGACCCCGAATTTGCTTCCCGTCCTGATGGCCTTCCTCAGATTGATAAAATCTATGGTTTTACCTTTGGCAGGGTCAGGCAAATGCAACCCACCTTGATGTATGAAGCAATTAAAAATAATCAAGTTGATGCTATCGGTGCTTATACCACAGATGCCAGAGTTGATCTTTATGATCTTGCTATTGTAGAAGATAACCTGGGCGCCCTGCCACCTTATAATGCAATTATCCTGGTAAGAAAAGAATTTGCTGAAAATGAAGAACTTATGCGTATTTTTAAGATCTTAGAAGACCGGATTGACACGGAAACCATGCGCCATCTGAATAAATTTTATGATATTGATAAAAAAGAGGCAGCCGATATCGCTCGAGATTATCTACTAGAACAAGGCCTTATCAAGTAATCAAATCTTGATTAAAAAGGAATCAGATGACTTCTTCTCATAGATTTTTTGAAAAGATTACAGAAATCAAAATTGACAATGTAACCAAAAAATATGGTTCTATTGTTGCCGTACAAGAGGTATCCCTGGATATTCAGGGTGGAGAGCTGTTGATTCTTTTAGGACCCAGCGGGTGTGGGAAAACCACCCTTCTTCGTATGATTAATCGGTTAGTAGAAATCGATGAAGGAAAAATATTAATTAATAATAGAGATGTCCTGGATTTTGAACCGGTGCAACTTCGAAAAAATATCGGCTATGTGATTCAACAAATCGGCCTGTTTCCACATATGACAGTCAAAGAAAATATTGGACTGGTCCCCAAACTGGAAGGTTGGAGTGAAAAAAAAATCACCGGGAGGGTAAAAGAATTATTGGAGCTGGTTTCACTTTCACCTGATCAATTCATCAACCGTCGACCGAAGGAATTAAGCGGAGGACAACAACAACGCATCGGATTGGCACGGGCAATGGTTATGAATTCACCTTTATTGTTGATGGATGAACCCTTTGGAGCACTGGATCCAATTTTAAGAAAACAGCTGCAGGAAGAATTTATCCATATCAAAGAAAAACTGCAAAGGACCATCATTTTTGTTACCCATGATATTGAAGAGGCTTTTCGACTTGGTGACCGGATTGCCGTCCTAAAAAACGGAAAACTTATTCAACTGGCCAGGAAAAATGAATTATTGGTTAACCCGGCAGATGATTTCATTTCTGATATCGTAGACTCCAAGAAGAAATTTAGACATCTGGATAATTTAACAATATATGATCTTATGCTCCCTCTGGAAAAAAAATATATTTTTCAGGCAAATCAAACCGCCCAATCAGCCATCCGGGAAATGAATCTTGAAACAATTGAATTTGGCGTTGTTTTAGATAATTCTCAATATATCGGAACAATTAAGTTAAACCAGTTATATGCTAACCCGGATAAAAAATTGAGTAAATTATCTTCAGAAGTACCAGTATTTAAACCGGGTGATTCAGTGGCTGATGCAATGGATATTATGAAAAACAATAATAATTTTATTGGTATTGTAATGGAAAATGAACCAAAAGGCATTCTCCTGGCTGATGAGCTTTTAACAAGGTTGATTTAATATGATAGCATATGTTTGGAAAACGCAGCAATTGGGTATTAAGACCATAGAACACCTCTCTATGGTTTTTATTGCTTTGCTGATTATTATCGCTATAGGTGTAGCTATCGGCGTCTTCCTCTATAATAAAAAGAATTTATCGGATATTGTTTTAAATATACTTAACGTAATTGAAACCATACCGGAATTAGTTTTACTGGTTATATTGATGCCCTTTTTTGGTATCGGTTTCAAACCAACCTTGATAGCCTCTATTCTCTATTCTATCTTGCCGGTAGCCAGAAATACCTATGTCGGATTAACCCAGGTAGATGAACAATATCTGGAAAGTGCCCGGGCAATGGGTTTGGCAGAAAGAGAAATTCTAATACATATTAGAATCCCTCTAGCGCTGCCCATGATTGCTGCGGGCATCCGAATTGCCATTGTCTTTACCATGGGAGTAGTAACCCTGGGAGGATTAATTGCAGCCGGTGGATTAGGCGGTCCTATTCAAACCGGAATTCACTTGTATGATAAAGATATTATTCTTGTTACCGGAATATGGATTGGCATTCTGGCAGTCCTGGTTGATTCTATCGGTAGTTGGATAGAAAGAACGTTAAATCGAAGGTATGGATATGATTAATTATGCTATTATATTAAATGCTGTTGGCGAACATCTTTTTTTAGCCTATAGTGCACTTTTAGTTTCTATTGTTATTGCCGTTCCTCTGGCTGTTATATCCCTTTATAATCGCTACCTGGCTTCTATTTTATTGGTTTTTGCCAATCTGATTCAAGCCATTCCCAGTTTTGCTGTGGTGGCAATTGTGGTCCCTTTATTGGGTATTGGTTTCAAACCGGCTATTTTTGCTATTATTTTGCGAATCATTCTGCCTTTATTTAAAAACACCTTTACAGGATTAAGGGACGTTGATTTTATTTATATTGATTCAGCCAGAGGTATT
>CAYSAA010000167.1:0-6386 GCA_964428905.1 uncultured Atribacterota bacterium | reverse complement strand
TAGCTATGATGGTAAATTATCTTCCGAGGAAGCTCGAAAGATTTATCTGGAAGATTGTCCGGAAATTATTCTCTTAAGTGGAGGAGTTAATGAAGGAGGAGATACCGAAGCAGTATTACACAATGCGAAAGCTTTAGCCGAGTCTGCAAAATTAGCCACTTATGCCAAATACGGAATACCTATCATTTATGCAGGGAATGAAGATGTAACTGAACAGATTTTAGAGATTTTTCAAAATCACAATGTAGATATCAGGGCTACAGGAAATATTATGCCTGAAGTAAATAAATACAATATAGAGGTAGTTAATGAAGCTATCCGAGAACTATTCCAAACGGTAGTTATTCGAGGAAAAGGGTTTGATGTGGTAGAAGAATATATGAGTACCAAATTTATCCCTACTCCTCGAGCTGCCTTCTTAGGCATTAATTTACTAGCTAGAGGATATGGTGAAGAAGAGGGTATCGGGAATATTGTGGCCTTGGATATAGGTGGCTGTACTACTGACTTTTTTGCTAATGTGGGTTCAAATCCTCTCTATCTTTATCCCTGGGATGATCCTAAGAAAAAAGTAAAAAGAACCATATTAAAGACCCCTAACTACCCATTAGCTTATCGTAGAGTAGAAGGGAAATATGGATTAGCCTATAATGCAGAAAATTTAATGGAACTTGAAAAATTTAAAAATGGTACGGTAGAAAAGGAAATTAGCGATTGGTTTAACCGGAAATATCCTGATTTTCGGGGAAATGGTGACCACTTTGATCAGTTTCTTATACGCCAGAAAGGCAGATGGCATATTAAATTAAGTAAATACTTAAAATGGATTCACCTTAATCCTCATATTATGCCCAAAACAGAAGAAGAGAATTTTGTAAGAAGCATCTTGGCCAAAGAAACCCTTGCCATTGCTACTGCTAATAATGTTGGGCATGTCAAAGAAACGGATGTTTATTTTTTACAGGAAGGAGTGAATTTCTTTACTCAAGACTGTACTTTGGTATTAGTGGGTGGGACAATTTATCATAAATGTAAAGAGAATAAAAAGTATCTTTGGGAGGATATTAAGACGATAGCCAGAGGTGCAATTTTTAATCCCGAAGAATACACGATTTTAAGACCAAATAAAAAAGTATTACTTGATTCTTCCTATATTCTCTCTACCGTAGGAGGCCTTTATGGTAGGGTTGATCCGGAGAGAGCCATTCGTATTTTAAAGAAAAATTTCAAACTTTTAGAAATATAAATCAGAAAGGTTAAAAGACATGAGAGAATACTCTATTGGTAGAAGTAAACTGTTTAATAGAAATACTATAGTATTTTGGGGAGCTTTGATTTTTGCAATTACTCAATTAGCGCTTCCAATTTTTGTTTCTTTAATAGATTTACAGTTGAGGGCAGTTCATATTATTTTAGGAATTTCCTTAGCTTCATTGGCTTTTCCTTATGGTAAGTCAAAAGAAGAACAAACCGAGGTATCATTTTGGGATATATTAATTATAATAGTAATCATTATTGCAAATGTAAATACCTTTCTAAAAGCGATGCAAATTTATATGATTCCCGGAAGTGCTTCAACTTTTGATTTAATTATTGGCTCTCTATTAATTTTAGTTATACTTGATACAGCTCGAAGATCTGTAGGATGGGCTATACCCATATTTGTCGTACTTTTATTTCTCTATGTCTTAATTGGCCCAATGATGCCCGGTATGTGGAAGTTAAAAGGCTTATCCTGGCAATTTGTTATTAATTCGGTCTATTATTCTCCACTGGGAATATATGGAAGCGTTACCGGGATGTCTGCAACTTTTATTGGTATGTTTATTATTTTTGGAGGACTTATCTCAGGGGCAGGCGGTGGAAAAACATTTGTTGATATTGCCCTTGCTTTAACTGGGCGATATAGAGGTGGACCAGCGAAAACAGCAGTAGTTGCAAGTGCGCTTTTTGGAAGCATTTCGGGTAGCAGCGTAGCCAATGTATCTGTTACCGGAACTTACACCATACCATTGATGAAAAAATTGGGGTATAATCCAGCCTTTGCTGCTGGAGTAGAAGCTATTGCCTCAACCGGGGGTGGAATAACTCCACCAATTATGAGCATTACGGCTTTTATCATGTCAGAGTTTTTAGGCATTCCCTATTTAAAGGTTATTGCTTATGCTATCATACCCTGTTTGCTTTACTATACAGGGGTCTTTAGTGGGGTACATTTTGAGACTGTACGCCATGGTTTAGTTGCTGTGCCCAAAAGTGAGATTCCCAGCTGGAAGAGTATTTTAAAGTTTAAGAGTATTGTTTCTTTACTTATTCCTATAAGTGTTTTATTATATTCTATTTCCATTGGAAGACCTCTTATTTTTGCCGGATTTTATGCTAGTGTGGCAGTAATCATTGTCTTTTTATTATCTAATCTTTCACTATCCGGGCTAAAGGAGAATATTATTCAAATTGGAAAAGGATTGAACGAGGGAGGACTGGGGCTTGCCAAAATTGTTCCTATATTGGTCGCAGTTAATATACTAGTCAATATGATTGGAATTACCGGACTAGCACCAAAGTTAAGTGGTTTAATCCTGGAAGTTGGGAGAGAAAATATTTTTTTAGCACTTTTGATTTCTACAATTATTCCCTTCCTTTTGGGAACTTCTCTTCCGGTGGTTCCTACCTATATATTGTCTATTTCAATCATTGCCCCCGCACTCTTTAGATTAGGAGTTGATCAAATAGCTGTCCATTTATTCTTTATTTACTGGGCACTTTTAGGTGGCGTAACCCCCCCTGTCTGTATTACTGCAGTGGTTGCGGCAAGCATTGGTAAAACTAATTGGATTAAAACCGCTATAGTAGCAATGAAACTTGGTATCGTAGCATATATCATACCTTAC
This sequence comes from uncultured Atribacterota bacterium, assembly GCA_964428905.1. Lineage (GTDB taxonomy): Bacteria > Atribacterota > Phoenicimicrobiia > Phoenicimicrobiales > Stramentimicrobiaceae > CAYSAA01. The sequence continues at coordinate 3,495 of CAYSAA010000167.1, read as the reverse complement.
TTTTTTGTTCTTAATCCAGCACTTTTAGGTCGTGGTAATTTTTTGGAAGTTTTGACCTATAGTGGAAGTGCATTTTTCGGCACGATTTTAATTTCCTATGGTTTTTTTACCTGGGTGAAAAGAGGTTTTTTAAACCGTGTATTTAGAGTTTTGTATTTAGTAACAGGATTTATTATTATGATGCCTAACCACATTGCCTCTGCTATAGGTGCAATCTCAGTTGTATTTGTTTTTTTATGCGAACGTTTAATAGTTAATAAATTAGAAATAGTCGAGAAAAGATAATGGAGGAAAGTTTTTGAGTTAAATTTCCCAATGTTCATCTTTTTAGAAAATGTTAAATATAAATTGGGAAAAATAATAAACAAGAAAGGAGGTGAAAAAAATGAAAGGCATAAAATTAAATAGATTAGGGGTTGTGCTTGTTTTAATTTTCCTGTTTAGTGTAGTTACAAGTTATGCTGCGCCTACAGAGCCTGTATATCTAAATATGGGAAGCACTTCTTCTACTTCGGGATTATATGCTTGGTGTGTGGCTGGCGCTTCAGTAATCAATAGGGCTGATAATAATGTACGGGTTACTGTAGTTGAAAGTGGAGCAGCTCTGGATAATTTAAGACGGATTAAAGACGGTGCTTTTGATTTAGGTTTTTGTGTAGATATAGCTTCAGCTATGCAGCTATGGAAAGGTATAGGCACTTTTGAGAATGAAGGCTGGGAGCCAATAAGATGGTTATTTCTTAGAAATGCGATTATCAACAGGGTTTATGTCCTAGCTGATTCTGGGGTAAAAACTTTTACAGATTTAGCAGGAAAGAGATTCTGCCCAGGTATGCCAGGTGCTTCTTCTACTAATAATTTTATAAATTTTGATAAAGCTGTAGGAGCTGGAATTGATTTAGTACCTGCAGCCCTGGGAGACGCCATTGATTTGCTTAAACAGGGTAGTATTGTTGGATTGCAGAAATCAAGCGGTTTATTTTCTTTAGATTCTGCCTTAATTGAAGTCAATTTAAGAAACCCCTTGGCAGCTATCGGTTACAGTGAAGATAATATAAAGAAAATTCAAGATGCATATCCATATATCCTCTTCGCAGAAACTCCAGCAGGCAGTATTGTAGAACTCCCTAATAATCCCGTGGTAATGGAAGAAATTGCAGTAGTTGGAGCAGTTACTTCTTCAAATCTATCCGAAGAAGTTGTTTATGAGATGGTGAAAGCTTATGTAGAAGGATTTGATGAAGTTGCATCAGCATATCCGGGAGTAAAAGGATTTGATCCCATTACTGATGTCTTTGAATTAGTGGCACCAGGTGGTGAAATCCCGATTCATGCCGGACTTTACAAGTACTGTTTAGAAAAAGGAATTGAAGTTCCAGAACGCTTTATTCCACCAGAATGTAAATAAAGAATAAGTGAAATAAATGGATAAATACATTAGGGAGGTGCTTTAAAATGATACATTGGAAAAAGCTAAGTAAGTGTATTACCATAGTACTGTTATTAATTGCTTTTAGTTCTTTAGTTTTAGCTTCTGACCTCCAAGTACCCAGCCTTGTGGTTGTTCCTTTTAGCGGAGAACCTGGGACTAGCCTAACCTTTTATGGTGCCGGATTTGTCCCCGGGGAAAAAGTAAAGATTATTATGACGGCTGATGATGTTCCTTATGCTTTCGCTGAAGCAGAAACAGGAGGGTTTGTCATTGTTAATGAAAATGGTGCATTTAAACTTCAGCCAAGAGGTGGAATACCAGTAGTTATGCTTAAGCCCGGTATCTATACCATTGAAGCTATTGGTGACCAAGGTTCAAGAGCTTCTATTCCTTTGGAGGTTTTGGAGAAGCAATAATTGAAAACAATAGCTGGATAATTAAAAACAAAGTATATGAATTACCAAGACGGCCTGGATAAGGCTGTCTTGGTAATTACTTTATTCTTAAGGAGGATAGGTGATGAAGAAATTATCAGTTTTAGTTTCCACCGGTAATCTGGGAGAGAATATTATTGAAAAAGAATCATTTTATCGGGGGATTGAACGTGACATAGATTATTTGGCTGCTGATGCGGGGTCAGCTGACCTTGGGCCCGCTTTTTTAGGAGCAGATGTACCTCATAATCCGATTCATTGGGAGGAGCATGATCTTGAATTATTACTGGTAGAAGCCAGAAAACGAGATATTCCTATGATTATTGGTTCATGTGGTACAGCTGGAACCGATAGATCAGTTGACCTTTATGCTGAAATAATTAGGTCTTTATCATTAAAACATAAGTTAGCACCATTTAGGATGGCTTGTATTTATTCTCAAATTAATAGAAATGAATTAAAACGACGTATAAACCTATCCTCAATCGAGCCCTTAGGTGCGGAAAAGCCATTGACTTCAAAAGATATCAGTTTTACCAGTAATGTCACAGCCACTATGGGAGTAGAACAGATTATCTATGCGCTAAAAAATGGTGCACAGGTAATTTTAGCCGGGAGATGTTGTGATGATGCGGTTATTGCTGCCTACCCTATTTATATGGGTTTCCCCAAAGGTTTAAGTTTGCATCTGGGTAAGGCTACCGAATGTGCCTCACTGGTATGCTGGCCTCAGATGGTTAAAGAGTCTGTAATAGGTACTATTACCAATGACTATTTTTCAATTGAACCCATGCATCCCAGGCAAAAAGCAACTCCCCACAGTGTTGCTGCACATTCTATGTATGAAAGAACTAATCCCTTTATTCAGGCAGTACCAGGGGGGATTCTGGATATGCACAATTCTAAGTATATAGCAGAAACAGATAGAGTATGTCGGGTTTATGGGAGTGAATTTATTCCTTCCAAAGATGGCTCATATAGAGTCAAACTAGAAGGAGCAGGTCCGGTAGGTTTTAGAGTCTATCATATTGTTGGTATTCGAGATCCTTTTGCGATAGCAAATATCGATCTTGTTTTAAGAGATACCCGGAAGAAAGTTAGTGAAATTATGTCTCCTCGAAAAGAAGGGGAAGATTATCAGCTCTTTTTCCATGTCTATGGTAAAAATGCAATTATGAAAGAATATGAATCGGAAAAAACGATGAATGCTCACGAGTTGGGAATTGTAATTGAAGTCATAGCAAATGAGGAAGAAATAGCCAGTACAGTGGCAAAATGCGCCAAATTTAGATTTTTTTACATGAGTTATCCTGGTCAAAAGAATTCATCAGGAGGTTCGGTAGCTGTGCTTACCGATGAGCCTCTATATCCACATAACAAGGTTTACCAGTGGACCATTGATCACTTGCTACATCTCGAGGATCCATTGGATCCCCAGATTTTCAGATTTAAATTTGAAATGGTTGGTGAATAAATATGGATATATTATCCAAGACATTTGCATCCCAGTTGGGGAATTTTTATGCCTCTCTTGATTTTGAATCTATACCTGAGACAGTGGTATGGAAAGCCAGAAGAGTCTTAGTTGATTTTCTTGCTACCCTGGCAGTGGGCATTAAAAGAGGACCT
>CAYSAA010000166.1:0-2084 GCA_964428905.1 uncultured Atribacterota bacterium | reverse complement strand
GCGAATATACGACGAAAAAATCCCAGTGGAGGCCCGGGCGAAAGTGATGTATATGGCTGTCAGCAGTATGCACCATTGTTCAACATCATGATACCTTGGAATGAGTAAGATAGTAGGTAATATAGTAAAAATCTATTACATAGAAAATGAAATATATTAAAGTGTATTATTAGGAGGAGTAATAAATGGGATTTTATAGGGATGGATTAAAAGGCACCAATTTAAAAGTTATATCTGAAAGAGAAGTGGAAATAATTCATAAAACATCACTAGAGCTTTTAGAAAAAGTAGGGATGAAAATTCATAATAATGAAATACTTAAACTATTAAATACATCGGGATGTAAGATTGATTTTTCTGCAGAAAGAGCCTTTATTCCTAAAGAATTAATTGAAAGTGTACTTAAAGAAATGCCAAAGCAGGTCAAGCTTTGTGGAAGAGATGAAAAACAAGATATAATTTTGGGAGATGGGACATTATATACCAGGACTACAAGTGGTGCTCCTCATATGTTAGATCTTGATAGTCAAAGACAAAGAAAACCTACCCTGGAGGATTTTGCTCAATCAGTTAGAATTGTAGATGCCTTACCAAATATACATGGAGTATCCATGGTTCATATGGTTCCTACAGATATACCAATAAATTTGCTTGATCTTTATACTGCTAAAGTATCTTTTGAAAATACTACCAAACATTTATTTTATGTATGTCACAATGTAGAGCTTATTGAGCCGGTAATAGAAATGTCAGCCCTTATTGCTGGAGGTGAAGAAAAACTGATCTCTTGTCCCTTACTTTGTGGTTTTTGTGAAGGCAATTCACCTTTGCAGCTTGATCCGAGTCAGGCACAGTTGCTTTTAAATTTCACTAGAAGAAAATTACCAGTTTACACCCGCTCTCATCCTATAGCGGGCTTAACATCTCCTGTCACTCTTGCAGGAGAGGCTGCTCAGATGAATGCAGAGACTCTAGCGGTAGTACTAATATCCCAACTTATTAATCCTGGCACACCAATCATTTATGGTACATCCGCATCTGTTCCAAACATGAGAACTGGATCGACATTTTCTGGAGCACCTGAAATTGGCCTTTTAGGAATAATACTTACACAATTGGCAAAGAAATATAATCTTCCCTCTGATATGAGTTGCGGAACTGACTCGAAAATAGCAGATGCCCAAGCTTCTATAGAAATAATCTTTACCTCCTTACCACCTATTCTATCTGGAATCGATTTAATGGGTATTTCTACAATTGATACAAAACTTACTTTTTGCCTCGAACAACTTGTTATTAATAATGAAATAATGGGATGGATTGCACGACTTTTAAAAGGAATAATAGTGGATCAAGAACATTTAGCTGTTGACCTAATTAGAGAAGTAGTCCATAGTGGAGGTAGTTTTATTGATAAAGAACATACCGTAAAATATTTTAGGGAAGAATTATTAGATTCCAACTTGATGAATACAGAGCCACGTAGCGTATGGGTAGAAAATGGTAGTAAAACATTACAACAGAAAGCACAGCAAAAAGTAAAAGAAATTTTAAAAGGACATAAGCCCAAACCTTTAAGTGATGATATTCAGAAGGAAATGGATAAAATTATCCTTTTAGCTAAAAAAGTTGTAGAACAATAATCTTTTAATAGTGAGGTCAAATTTAGATTGACACCTATGTAAGGGAAAAGGAAAAGTAAAAAAAGAGTATAGAAATAAACTAGAAGAAATAATTATCTGAGGACAAAAAGAGATAATTAAAATATAAGATCAAATTGATCAACTAATTACTTTAATCCTTGCATGATGAGTTTTATTAAAAATTTTATAAGATTATTCTTGTCTAAAATCTAAATAACGTCTTACTTTATTAGCTGTAGAAAAGATGGGTGAAGGAATAAGAGAATTTGAAAGGATTGGTAAATAAATATGGATATATTATCCAAGACATTTGCATCCCAGTTGGGGAATTTTTATGCCTCCCTTGATTTTGAATCTATACCTGAGACAGTGGTATGGAAAGCCAGAAGAGTCTTAGTTGATTTTCTTGCTACCCTGGCAGTGGGCATTAAAAGAGGACCT
>CAYSAA010000165.1:0-5024 GCA_964428905.1 uncultured Atribacterota bacterium | reverse complement strand
GGTGATGAAATTAATATTTTGGTAAGTAAAGGTTTGTATTAAAACATAAACAATAATTTTAAAAATCAGGTAGAGAACGAAATAATGAAGGAACAGGAATTAAAATATTGGTTAGCCTGGAATAAGGTTAAAGAAATCGGGCCAATCCGTTTTTCCAACTTAATTAAGGCCTTTTCTTCCCTTGAAGAAGCCTGGCATAGCAGCTCCAGTACAAAAAATATCATGAAAATATTGCATATCAGTGCAAAGAGCTGGCAAAAAATAGAACGGGAAAGACAAAAAATAGATCCTGACAGTGAACTGGCTTTATTAGACAGAATGAAGGTCAAGGTAATTACTATAAAAGATGAGGGGTATCCAGCCCTACTTAAGGACATCTATGACCCGCCACCTGTTATTTATTATCAGGGAAACTTTGTTGAAATTATGAAACAAAAGAAAGGAATAGCTATTGTTGGCTCCAGAAAGGCAACTTATTATGGTAGAAGGATTGCCCGGGAAATAGCGGGTGAATTGTCCTCTCGTGGTTATGTTATTATCAGTGGACTGGCAAGAGGAATTGACACCAACGCACATATTGGTTCACTGGAGGCGGGAGGACTGACAATAGCAATTTTAGGATGTGGTATTGACAGAATCTATCCGGCAGAAAATAAGTCATTGACTTATCGCATTAGAGAAAATGGTGCAATTCTTTCTGAATTCCCAATACATACCGAACCCGAAAAAGGTAATTTTCCCCGCAGAAATAGAATTATTAGTGGTTTAACTTTGGGTACCTTAGTTGTGGAAGCCGCTGAAAAAAGTGGGGCTTTAATAACTGCTGATTTTGCACTCGATCAGGGTAAAGAGGTATTTGCAATTCCAGGCAGTATCCATTCTTCTCTTTCCAAAGGATGTCATAATCTAATCAAACAGGGTGCTAAACTGGTTAACAATTACCAGGATATTCTGGAAGAATTCAGGGAAAGAGATGAACTGGAAACAGGTAAAAATAGTACCGTAAAGCAAAAACAAGAGAAAATTGTATTTGAAAACTTAGATGAATATGAAAAGCACTTTTTAGAATATATATCTATTGAACCTTTGCATATTGATGAAATTACAGATTTAACGGAATTATCCCATGCAAAGGTAAGTGAAGTACTCTTATCTCTTGAACTTAAAAATTATATTAGAGAGATTGAGGGAAAGAGATATATTCGAATATGATATAAACAATATTGCATGATCACTTAAATAAATAATTAGTAAAATTTGATTTATTTAGGTTATATGGTTGATAGAATAAGCCTGCTCCTGTATAATATATTTGTGCTGAAGAAAAAGTCGGGGCGTAGCGCAGTTTGGCAAGCGCACCTGAATGGGGTTCAGGGGGTCGGAGGTTCAAATCCTCTCGCCCCGACCATAGTTTTAAATCAATTTGGGGAAAACCATTGGCCAAGGGATATTTAGTTTGTACAGGATGCCAGAAAAAATACTCGCTGGACAGAAGCTTTCCCCGTTGTGATGATTGCTTCGAACCACTGGAAGTCAAGATTACATCGGAGGAGAAGTTTGAAAAAAATACTTCGCTCCATACTGGTATTTTAGACCATGATATTTTAAGTAAATATGCTTCGTTTTATACCTTACCCAGAACTAACCAACCGTTATCTTTAAAAGAAGGGTTTACACCATTAATTCAAGCAAATTATCTATCCTCGATCTTAGATTTGGATACGCTATATTTCAAGAATGAAACCGTTAATCCAACATGGTCATTTAAAGACAGGGGAACCTTTATCTGTTTAAACCATGCTATAAGTCTTGGGTATAAACAAATCGGAACTGTATCCAGCGGTAATATGGCTGTTTCAGTGGCGGCCTATGGCGCACGTGCTAATTTACAAACTTTTATTTTGGTAAGTGCTGATATGCCTTTAGAGAAGATACAACCCATCTTAATTTACAATCCGATTCTTATTAAGGTAAAAGGTGATTATGGACAGCTATATTATGAAAGTTTAAAAATAGGCCAAGAAATGGGTATTTATTTTTTGAATTCAGATGTGCCCTTCCGGGTAGAAGGTTCAAAGAGTATTGCCTTTGAAATTTGTGAGCAATTAAATTATGATATCCCTGAATACATTATAATTCCAACTAGTTCAGGTGGAAATGCAAGAGGAATTATTAAGGGTTTCCTGGAATTTTATCAACGAGGGTTGATTAGCCGTTTGCCCAAAATTATTTGTGCACAATTAGAAGGATGCGCTCCTATCTATCAGGCATGGATGAACAATCATGATAAAATTTCTCCTATTGCTAATCCTACTGCTATTGATCATGCCATTGCCAATCCCTTCCCACCCAGTGGAAATGAGCTGTTGCGGAAACTTAGATTATATGATGGGATGGTTATCACTGTTTCTGATCAAGAGGCACTTAGATTCCAGCGTTTTCTGGCAAAGGAAGGCCTTTTCTCTCAGCCTGCTGCAGCAGTAGCTCTGGCTGCTATTAAAAAGTTGAGGGATAAAGGTAGCTTGCTTAAAAGAGACCGTTGTGTGGCAATTATTACTGGTTCCGGCCTAAAATATACCGGGGTTTTGCAAAAACATTCCTTTACTATGGAAACATGTTTGTTGAATCATATAAAAGAAAAGATAGCATCAATATTAGAAAAATAAATTTGCGTAGACAATTTAGATTTTTTATAGATAAGCCTATTTTACTATGTATACCAAACATCTAATGTTCATTATGAAGCTAAATATCATGCTATGATACCGTCCTTTAGGGCGTTTTTTTATTATTTTATCAGGAGTTTTTTTCTTATCGTAATTAATATTGATTTAAGAAGGTGAGAGGAATGAGCAAACAATATGATGTGGTTATTGTGGGAGCAGGACCGGCAGGTATTTTTGCTGTATTGGAATTATTAAAAAACAGCAAACAGAGACTCGATATCTTAATTTTGGAAAAGGGTAAAAGTATAGATGAAAGAAAATGCCCTATGAGAGAGCAAAATATTTCCTGTCAGCACTGCAATCCCTGTTCATTATTATCCGGTTGGGGTGGTGGAGGTGCCTTTAGTGATGGAAAATTAAATCTAACCAGCAGCATCGGCGGATACCTATCAGATTATATTAGTGAAGAGGACTTGGAAGAACTGATAAAATATGTAGATAAGATATATCTACAATTTGGTGCAGATGAAAATATTTATGGTACCAACCAGGAAGACCTTGACTCTATCAAAAGAATGGCAGCAAAAGCAAATCTAAAATTTATCCCTGCCAAAGTTCGACACTTGGGTACCGAGAATTGCTTTACCATCTTAAAAAATATTTATGATTTACTAAAGGGAAAAATTGAAATACGGACTTCAGTTGAAATCAAAGAAGTCATCAAGGAAGATAATCAAATTAAAGGAGTTGTTACCCAGACAGGGGAAATCATTAATGGCAAATATGTGATTCTATCACCGGGTAGAGTAGGCGCTGAATGGCTGAAAAAGATGGCATTGGAATTTAAATTAAAAGTTTTTAATAATCCTGTAGATGTAGGAGTGAGAGTGGAACTTCCGGCGGTTACTTTAGAACATCTAACCGATGTCATTTATGAATCAAAATTGATTTACTATACCTCTTTATTTGATGATAAAGTCCGGACCTTTTGTATGTGCCCCCATGGCGAGGTAGTTATGGAATATAATGAGGGAATTACAACAGTGAACGGACATAGCTATAGAAACAAAAATTCGGATAATTCCAATTTTGCACTACTTGTTAGTACTACATTTACAGACCCTTTTAAAGAACCCATTGCCTATGGAAAACATATTGCTAATTTGGCTAATATTTTAAGTGGAGGTGTAATCATACAGCGTTTAGGTGACCTGATATCAGGAAGAAGATCAACTCCTGCCAGAATAAGCCATTCTATTATTACACCTACCCTAAAAAGTGCTACCCCAGGAGACTTGAGTTTTGTTCTGCCTTATAGGATACTTAGTGATATTATTGAAATGTTAAAGGCTTTAGATAAAATCGCACCCGGTGTATTCCATGAACAAACCTTGTTATATGGGGCAGAAGTGAAGTTTTATTCAGCAAGGTTAGCATTATCTCAATATCTTGAGACAAAAGTAAAAAATCTTTTTGCTATTGGCGACGGAGCCGGTATTACCAGAGGTTTGATTCAGGCTTCCATATCCGGTGTAATTGCAGCAAGGGAAATAAAAAAAAGAATGAGAGTAAATGATTGAAAATATTATTAACCAATGATGATAGTATCAATGCAGCAGGTTTAAAAAAATTAAAAACATGCCTGGAAAATTTTGGAAAGGTTGTTGTGGTTGCTCCTGATAGGGAAAGAAGCGGTTCTGGTTGTTCTGCAAGTATTTATCAAATGCTCAGGTGTCGAAAAATATGGTCAGGTCAAGATTTATACGGATATGAATTAAGCGGAACACCAGTAGATTGTGTTATGATTGCCCTTGATAAAATATTTGGGAATGAAAAACCTGATCTGGTCATTTCAGGGATTAATGCCGGTGCAAATCTGGGAAAGGATATATTTTATTCCGGAACGGTTGGTGCTGCTATAGAAGGTGCTTTTCATGATATCTTCTCTATTGCTGTTTCTATTGACCAAAAAGAAGACCCTCTATACTCCTCAGCTATTAAGGTGATGGAGAAAATTATGCCAACATTGCCTGCAAAAAATTATAGACAGCCAAAGGTTTTAAATATTAATATTCCGAACATACCTTACTCAGAGATAAAAGGTATTAAATTAACGAAACTTGCTCATGTCTTTCATCAAAAATTCATTAGAAGTATCTATAAATCTAATCACCTGGAATACTTCTGGATCGAGGGGAGTCAACCGGAGGGAATCATGGAAAATAACAGTGACTATTGGGCCATTCGTAACCATTATATTTCTATAACAGATGTATCTTTTGAATTAAAACATAATCCTTCTCAAAATCATCTAAAAAAATGGATAGATAGCCTGAATTTATGATGTAATCGTTAATT
>CAYSAA010000164.1:0-5158 GCA_964428905.1 uncultured Atribacterota bacterium | reverse complement strand
TATGGTCCAAAGTGGATCCAATCGAAGTGACCAGTATAGAGGCATTCCAGAAAAACCCATCCCGTTTTTATCATTTTTATCGTCCCAGAATCGAAGAACTACAGAAAGTTTCTCCCAATAAAGCCCATCAAATCCTGGCTCAATTAGAACAGGCAGGATACCTGGATTATCTGATAACCCAAAATATTGATGGTCTGCATCAAAAGGCAGGTTCTAAAAATGTACTGGAAATTCACGGCAACTTAGACCGAGCCATTTGTTTTCGATGTGGAAAAAGAATCTCTTCTACCGTCTTGCTTCAAAAAATGGAAGAAGATGATAAAAATATTCCCTATTGTTCGTGTGGCGGTATTTTTAAACCTGATGTTGTCTTATTTGGAGAAGCGCTATATAATCTAGATAAGGCCATTGAGGAAGCCAGTAAGGCAGATTTATTTTTAGTGGCAGGGTCATCGTTACAGGTTTCTCCTGCCAATATGTTGCCGGAATATTGCCTGGCACAAAAAGGAAGTTTAATGATAATTAATTATATGAGGACGCATCTGGATCAACAGGCCGCTGTTGTTGTTCATCAGAATATCGGGTTGTTCCTGTCTGGCTTATATCGAGAACTAAATCGATTATGATTTATCGGAGAGGAGATACATATGAGTTATATTGAAATTATTGTTCTGGTTGTTTCTGTTCTGGCTATTATTATTAGCCTGTTTGCCATCAGTCTTGCCATGATGTTTTATCAGCTTTACAGTAGATTATCACTATTGGTTACGGAAATGTCTAAGGGGTTGGAAATGAGTACCATGCGTCTGGAAAGGATTCCCAAACTTCTTTATGATCAAGACAGCGAAGAGATAGATTCGTCCGAGCAGAATACCTTATTCCAGCGCCAGCCCGGTGAAAATAAAAAACAGGAGCAAGGAAGCAATTCGCAAATGATGCCAGAAAGTGATGTAATTTGATGATTCGAATCAATTTTCTTTGGATATACAGAGGGAGGTAAAATCAATGGAAAATATTCCGATTTTGGGGCAAACATCTCAGTTATTGGCCAGTGGTATTATTTTGCTGGCATTATGCCTTGGTATTATTTTTTATTTTTGGTCTCTAAATCTCTTTAAAAAAATTGAATTATTAATCAATAGGATGAGAAAAAATATTGATAATCTGGAAAAACTATCACAGTCTATTTATGAGACTGCCTATTTTGAATTGAAAAAAAATAGTAAAAATACAACCCAAAAGCAAACCAGAGTTAGCCAAAAAGATGATCAGCAATTTCATAAAGAACCTGAAGAACAGAAGATTTTTTCTTCCAACCCAAAATCAACCCAATTTTCTCAATCCGAAGAAAAAGATAAATATCAACATATCAGCGAATTGATTACAAGGTATTTCAGGGATTTATTAAAAAGCAAAGAACAGGTTACGGCACAGGAACTAATTTATGCAATGCCCAATCAATATTCATTGGCAGATATCTATCGTGCTTTAGAGGAAATGAAAGAAAAAAATCTGATTAGCTGGGAAGATAAGAATGTAAGCCCACAATCAATATTAAAGATGAATTAGGTAAAAGCCGATATTTTTTGATCTACGTAAAATCATAGCCTTATTTATTATAATAATTAAACAGGGACGGACTTTTTTTGAATGTAGTGCTCAATAGGTGAAGCCCGTCCTATTTTATTTATTGCTATAAAGAGGGAACTTTGATAAAATTTCTAATTATTATTTCGAGATATAAATCAATTTTAAAAATAAAAAATTTAAAGCAAAATATAAATGATCAAAAAGGGAAGGTAATATTATGTTAGCAAATAATGTTATGGAAGCAATTGGCAATACACCACTTCTTCGTTTAAATAAGATATCTTCCGGGAATGTTTTTGCCAAAGCAGAATTTTTGAATCCCGGTGGAAGTATCAAGGATCGCGTGGCAAAATATATTATTGAAGAAGCGGAAGAAGATAAGAAGTTAAAACCGGGTATGACCATTATTGAAGCTACTTCTGGCAATACTGGTATAGGCTTAACACTTATAGGAGTACAAAAGGGTTATGAAGTTATTTGTGTGATGCCGGAAAATATGAGTGAAGAACGGAAAAAAATTATTCTGGCATTTGGCGGAAAAATTGTCACTACCCCTGCTGAGGAAAGTTTAACCGGATCTATTAAAAAGATGAGAGAATTGGTCGAACAGGAACCAGGAAGGTATTTTGTAACAGACCAGTTTGTGAATCCCAAAAACCCGGAAACCCATTATAAAATATTGGGTCCGGAAATATGGAAAGAAAGCAGAGGAGATATTGATGTCTTTGTAGCCGGTGTAGGTAGTGGCGGAACCCTTCAGGGTATGGGTCAGTTTTTGAAAGAGAAAAATCCTTCCATTAAAATTGTTGCGGTGGAACCAAAAAACAGTGCTGCTCTGTTGGGCAAAGAGCCCGGTTTGCATCAGATACAGGGTATCGGGGACGGATTTATCCCCGCTGTTCTGGATGTGAATCTTGTTGATTTCGTGATTACGGTATCTGACGAGGAGGCCATTGAAACCACTCGCTTACTATCTCTTCAGGAGGGTTTATTAGTAGGTACTTCTTCGGGGGCTAATGTATTTACCGCTTTACATTTGGATAACGGAAGGAATCGCATAGTAACCATATTACCTGACCGGGCGGAAAGATATTTTAGCACTGCCCTATTATAATAGAAAAAAATAATTTTGAGGCATAGAAACATCCTAAGTGGAAGCTGTCAAGTTTTAACCTTTCTTTTGGCCATGAATCGATCTAATTGAACGATTATAACCGATCCTATGACCATTAAAATACCTACTAATTTCCAGCCTACCAATTTTTCATTAAAAAATAAATAAGACATTATCACTGCAATTACCACTTCAATGGTGCTGATAATGCCGGCTTTCGAAGCCTCTATGCCCATTGATAAACCTCCAATGTAGAATAGATAGGCAAAGATGGTAGAAATGATACTAAGGGCAAGGGTATAAAACCAAATGAAGGGGTCATTTCCTTGTTGAAAAAGAATCATGGGCTGTGAAAATGGCAAATAAAAAAGAAGACCAAATCCAATGGAATAAAAGACAATGGTATAAGGATGGCACTTACGGGCAATCGGTTTACTAATAATAGTTAAAGAACCAAATGTTAGACCAGCGGCCAATCCTAGTAATATTCCTGATGAGTTGAGTTGAAGGTTTTCCCAGGACCCCCCTGTTACTGTTAGAAAACAACCTGTTACGCACAATAACAATGCGACAATTTTATTTTTTGTGAATAGTTCGCGAAAAAAGATTCGTGCCATTATAGCAATAAATACGGGAGCAGTATACAATAATGTCACAGCAGTGGCAATAGAGGTTATCCTGATAGCACTGAAATAGCTGATATTAAAGAGGCATTGACTGATTAATCCAATAGCGATAACATTTCTTAAGATTCCCCGATCAATTTTCAGTCTTGACCTATCTGTAAAATAAAGATATAAGAAAAGTAGAATAAAAGCAAAAAACATTCTCCAGAAAATAATGGTAGAAAGGGGGAGTTGGGCATCCAGCAACTTTTGAACAAAGAAACCGACTGAACCCCATAGGCATCCAGCTGTGGCAATCATGAAATAGCCTTTTGTTTTTTTAAGCAAGACCGATTCCTTCCCAAGTGGTCATGAGTTATTCTCATTTCATAATTGGTATTATAGAAGAAAATAGCACAAATTCAAAATATTTCAAAGTCAAACCTAATTTTTCTGTATAATGAACTTGTCATCAACTTTTCTCTGGTCTTGATCTTTATTTAAAATCTTTGTACGGAATTTCTCATCTTGTTCGGGTTTCTCTTGAAAAATCTTCTTTATTGAATTACTATTTTGTTGGGAATCTTAAATTTATAATTCGTTGATATTTTTGAAGTATCATTTTGAGATCTTTGATCATTGTATCATTCTATGGAATATTTTTATATCATTATTCGATTTTTGAAAGGAGTAAGGAATGAAATATATTGATAGCCAATCTTCCAATCCCTATTTTAATCTAGCTTTAGAAGAGTACATGTTGAAGAATTTTAGCATAGAAGAAGATATTATTTTCCTCTGGCAAAATACACCCACTATTGTGGTAGGGAATAATCAGAATACCATAGAAGAAATTAATATGCCTTTTGTCCATGAGAAGAAAATCAAGGTAGTTCGCAGGCTTTCAGGTGGCGGGGCAGTTTATCAGGACTTAGGTAACCTGAATTTTACCTTTTTAATGAGCCTGGAAAAGCCTGCCCATTTAGAAATCAAAAAATTTGCTCTACCCGTTGTGGAAGCACTGAACAAATTAGGGGTTCCTGCTGAGTTAACCGGACGTAATGATATTACGGTAGAAGGCAAAAAAATATCCGGAAATGCACAGCGTCTTTTTAAAAATAAGTTTCTCCATCACGGGACATTGCTTTATGACACTGATTTAGAAGTTATGGCAAAGGTTTTACAGGTTGGGTTTGATAAAATTCAATCCAAAGGGATTAAATCCATACGCAGCCGCGTTACCAATATCAAACCTTATTTGGCTAAGCAAAAAACAATCTTAGAGTTCAGGGGATCTATTTTAAGAGAGTTATTTCAGGGAGAAAAAATCAATCAGTACTTTCTTAAGGAAGATGATTTGAGGGAAATCAATCAATTGGTAAACGATAAATATAGTACCTGGGAATGGAATTTTGGTTATTCTCCCCCTTACAGCATCAAAAATTCTCGTCGATTTCCTGGTGGCAAGGTTGAACTATTTCTGGATGTAGAAAAGGGAATTATAAAGAATTGTCAGATTTTCGGAGATTTCTTATCATTGTGCGATATTTCCGAAATTGAAAAAGAAATGCAGAATAAGTGTTATAGGTCAGAAACCATCCAAGAAATCTTAACAAATTTTAACTTGAAACACTATTTCGGAGACATTTCTTTGCAGGAGATTATGGGCGTTTTCTTTGGATAGCTAATTTTTAAAAAAGCATTGAAAAAAAGAATGAAATTGACCATGCTTTCTAAATCTTTTAAATATTAATAATAGTTCTATAGGTAGATTTCTTGAAAAAATAACCTGATTTGTGTATAATTGAAAAACTTATTGATCAATTGAATAAAATTTCTTCGAGTTGAC
>CAYSAA010000163.1:0-5271 GCA_964428905.1 uncultured Atribacterota bacterium | reverse complement strand
ATGGAAAATCAAGTTAACGATAGTTCCAATCATAAGGTGCTTGTAGTGTATTATTCCAAAACAGGTCAAACCCGAAAAATTGCCCAAGATATTGCCAGGCAAATAGATGCAGACCTGGAAGAAATCTCTGATCAAAATAAACGAACGGGTCTGTTAGGTTTTGTTTTAGGAGGTAGGGATGCCCTGACTGGAAAAGAGACGATTATCAATGAAATGAAAAAAAATCCTGCTGGATATGATCTGGTTATTTTTGGGAGTCCAATATGGGCAGGGAACATTGCCCCTGCTATAAGGACTTATATCAATCAATATGGTGATTCTATCGGATCAACCGCCTTCTTTTTCAGTTCAGGAGGTAAAACACCGGATCAGGTTTTGGAAAAAATGTTAAGCTTTTTAAAAGAGAAACCTGTTGCTGTGACCGGTTTATCGCTTAGTGAAATTAAAGATAATACCATTTATAAGATCAAAATATCTTTATTCATTCATAGTATAATAAAAGAAGAATTGCAATAGCTATATATTCCTAGAAGTAAAATGAAATTGGTTATTTTTTTAAACTAAGGTAGAAATATGTTATCATAAATAAAAAATCTATTCTTTTTAAAAGATTTCAGTAGAAATAATATCAGTGACACACAGATTATAGACTTTACTACTGAAAATATAGCAGATCTTTGTATTTGCGGATATAAGAAAGCGGAGACACGGCGGACTGTTTCTCTATTTGAAATCTTATCCATAGTGTCTTTAGATCTAATTATCCAATCTTAATTATATTAATTGATCAGGGGATACTTAATGAAGATTTCTGTGATAAACGGAAGCCCAAAAGGTGAAGCAAGTATCACCATCCAATATGTAAACTTTCTCCAGAAGAAATTCCCACAAGATAGTTTTCAGATTTTGCCTATTGCCAAAGATATCAGAAAGATAGAGAAGGATAATGATTATTTTAGTTTTATAATCGATGAAATTAGAAACTCCGATGGTATCTTATGGGCTTTTGGTTTATGGGTGATGCTTGTCTCGGCGCAATTGATACGCTTTATAGAATTGATTTCGGAAAGATCAGCCCAAGATGCTTTTAAAGACAAATATACCGCTGCATTATCAACTTCGATCCATTATTTTGACCATATTGCTCATAACTATATCAGGGCAATCAGCGAAGATCTTAAGATGAAATATACAGATGGGTTTTCTCTTGATCTGATGGACTTGATAAAAGAGGATGAAAGAAATAACTTAATTATTTTCACCGAGCATTTCTTTCAGGCAATCAAACATGAGCTGCCCACCACAAAATTATTTATTCCGTTAAAATTTAATGACTTTACCTATCACTCATCATCCGTAACCAATAAAATAAACACCAGAGATAAAAAAATACTCATTTTAACTGATGAATCAAATAGTAACTCAAATTTAGGGAAAATGGTCAACAGGTTTGTGCAATCATTTGATGTGGATAATAATGTGCAAGTTGTATCACTTGATGATATTGACATAAAGGCCGGGTGCTTAGGATGTATGCGCTGTGGATACGATTATCATTGTCAGTATAAGGACGGATTTACGGATTTTTATAATGATCAAGTTCGAACTTCGGATATTCTTGTATTTGCCGGTTCGGTCAAAGGGCGATTTTTATCCTCCAAATGGAAAACATTTTACGATCGATCCTTTTTTTGGAATCACACTCCGTCCCTGATTGGCAAACAAATTGGGTACATCCTTTCAGGTCCTTTGAGTTATACGGCAAATCTGATTCAATATCTGGAAGCTTCTTCCTGTGCAAGGCAGGATTCTAATCTTGTTGATATCATCACTGACCAAAGTGAAGATTCTCTTGAAATCGATCATCTTCTGGAAACCTTTGCAGCACGTTTAATCTCTTATTCCGAAAAAGGCTATATCAAACCTAAAAATTTTCTGGGAGTCGGTGGGCATAAGATATTCCGGGATAATATTTGGGGCCGGCTGCGCATGATATGGCAGGCTGACCACCGATATTTTAAGAAGCATGGTAAATACGACTTCCCTCAAAAAGAATATAGGATACAAATTGCCTCAGCCTTAATGATGACATTTACTAAAATTCCAAAATTTAGAAAAATGTTTTACCATACACTAAAAAATATGCCAATGAAAAGGATACAAAAGCTTATTAAGAATCGATATTAAGGGTCTAATTGGGAAATAACACTTGGAAAAAGAAATGTCTGATCCATCAGATCAAAGAACCAAGCCACTTTTTTGATGGTCAATAAAATGATAAAAGGTTATCAGCATTTGAAATTATTTTTGAAATGACAATTATGAAGACATGATCTCTATACTGCTTTTATCTATATTTTTTCAGCCCAGGAGGTTATAATGTTTGATTATAATAGATTATTATCATCTCCCAATGCCTATATCAGATATAATGCAGAGTTCATTATTAATAAATACCACGATAGTTATTTATATGATGAAATGGAAAAAGATGAAAAAATTAAAGACATCATTCAAGAATTAAAAAATTGGCCTGGACCAGAAATAAGTAGTCATAAAAGTGCTAATCAGTCTTTTCATAAGTTAGTTTTTCTTGCCGATATCGGATTAGATAAATCCTCAAACAGTATTGACCAAATCGGAAATATGATACTGAATAGTTTTGATCATAATAATGTTCCCTGCTTACATATGACCATTAATGAAAAATATGGTGGGACTGGCAGGCCTGAAAAAGCTTGGGCTTTATGTGATGCACCAAATATACTATATGCCTTAAAGAAGATGGGATTTAACAATACAAAAGTTAATAGCGGGATAGAATATCTGGTTAATTTAATTGAACCATTTGGTTTTACCTGCAATGTTTCTCAAGCTTTGGGAAAATGGCATGGTCCTGGCAAGAAAAGTGAACCCTGCCCATATGCAACATTAATCATGCTTAAGTTGATGAATCTTGATCCTGAAATATATGGTAATGAGATTATGATATGTGCCAATTCTTTATTGGAGTTATGGGAATTCAGCTTGCAAAAGCATCCCTATATATTCTATATGGGGAATGATTTTAGAAAATTAAAAGTACCGTTTATCTGGTATGACATCGTACATGTTACCAGTGTAATTAGCCAGGTCTCAGTGTTAAAAAACGATAAGCGTTTACAAGAAATGTTTTCCATCATAAAAGAGAAGGAAGCAAGTCAAGGTTACATTCCTGAATCAATCTATATGCCTTGGAAGGAATGGGATTTTGGTCAAAAAAAGAGAGTCTCAGAGTGGTTAAGTCTTTGTATCCTGGAGACAGAATTTCGCCTAATGACTGATTCAGGCTGACATCATTATTGGTAAGATTCTTAAGATCGGTTCACTCGGTGACAACTGTGCTAATGCATGTATTTCAGGACAAGTAAATGTTATGACTTTAAACCGGAGTAATCATATGACTGAATTTAAGTTTCCAATTGGTTATCATCAATTTCACAGAAAGCAGCTTTTTAATTTCCAAATGAATCGATGGTATTCACTGGGTTACACGAGATCAGTAGATATGGAAGCGGTAGGAAAGAAAATCAAAACTTTTAATGATTGGAAACGGGAAATGCTCCTATTGGCTGAAAAGGCAGTTGCCGAAAATCGGTTGGTCAATGCTGCCTTTTATTATCGAGCTGCTGAATTCTACATAAAATCGAAATCTCCTGAAAAGGATCTCTTCTATGACCGGTTCATCGAACTTTTTTATATGGCGATTGAGCATGAATTAATGGAAAGATACAAAGTACCTTATGAAGATGCTTATCTGCCAGCGCTGAGAATTCCCTCAGCAATTGAGAAGAAAGGTACAATCCTCATTCACGGAGGTTTTGATTCCTTGATTGAAGAATGGTATTCCATGATGAAGTATTTTTCAAATCATGGCTATGAAGTCATCGGATTTGAAGGGCCTGGGCAAGGTGCCGCACTCCGGAAATTTAGATTACCATTCATATATGAATGGGAAAAACCAATAAAAGCTGTCTTAGACTATTTCACTCCAACGGATAACACTCTGCTTGGCTTATCAATGGGAGGATGGTTATCTCTAAGAGCAGCCGCATTTGAACCGCGAATTGATCATGTGATTGCTTCAGGTCATGCCATCGACTATATGAAAAGCATGAATCCCATATTTCGACAAATTCATTTGTGGTGTTTTGAGCATTGTAAAGAATTTATGAATCTCATGGCCAAGCTAAAGTTTGAAAAAAAAGAAGGCCTTGCATCCTGGGTCGTGGATCATCTTAAGTACATTACCAAAAAAGAAAAGCCGCTTGATGCCCTAGAAATATATTTATTAATGAATGAAAAAAATATTCATTCGGAATTTGTGAAACAGGATGTTCTCCTTCTGGCAGGAAGAGAAGATCATTTCATCCCCTTTAAAATGTATAATATACAAATAAATGCTCTCATCAATGCAAAGTCTGTGACCGGTAGGGTATTTACAAGAAAAGAGCATGCACATAATCATTGTCAGATCGGGAATATAAGTTTAGCACTCGATGTAATGGTAAAATGGATTGAAAGCGTCTCATAAATTATTTTTATTTATTGTTTGAAGTAGTATCTTGTATGAAAAAATATCCTAACCAAATACTGCAGTAGACTAGAATAGTATATATTTCTAAGCAAGTTTGGATAATGAAAGATCATGTTTTTTGTTATAAGTCTATTAGCAGTTGAGAAAGAATAAACGGAGTCAAAGATATGGGTCTGCTCTTATATATACTGATAACTTTATTCCTAATCCTGCTTGTTTTGTTCGCCATGATCATTTTTATACCCATAGTTTATTCTATTGAAGGAACAAAACAAGAACAATGTTTCTTTGTCTCAAGAATCAGCTGGTTAGGCAAGATAATCAATTTGGTTGTAAACAAAGAAGAGCATAAAAAAATGGACTTTTTTCTGACCATTTTTGGATTCCGGATCACCATCCAGGATCGTAAAAAGGTCTCAAAAAAGAGGGAGAAAGGAAAGCTCAAAAAAGAAGAAATAAAAAAGAAAAACGTAAAGCAAGATCTAAACAAGTATTTCAGTCTTTTCCAGCGGTCTTTCCTGGATCAATCATTCCGATTGACAAGAAGAGTTTTTAGACACATAATGCCCAAAGAATACCGTTTGCATCTCATCTACGGATTTGAAGACCCAGCCGATACCGGTATGCTGACCGGCCTTTTCTACCTGTTATTCCCAAGTATTCC
The DNA here is from genome assembly GCA_964428905.1 of uncultured Atribacterota bacterium. Lineage (GTDB taxonomy): Bacteria > Atribacterota > Phoenicimicrobiia > Phoenicimicrobiales > Stramentimicrobiaceae > CAYSAA01. The sequence goes on along the minus strand of CAYSAA010000163.1, from coordinate 31 downwards.
CAATAGTGATATGATGAAAATAAATCCGGTA
>CAYSAA010000162.1:0-1851 GCA_964428905.1 uncultured Atribacterota bacterium | reverse complement strand
AATTTGATCTTTTTCAACCTCAATTTCAACATCATCCATAATGCCTGTTTGATCAAGGATGGGTTTCGGGATACGCAACCCTTGGGAATTACCTATTTTAATTATACGTGCCCTCATAATATTTCTCCCTAATTACTTAATGTAATTATATTGTAATTACATTAACCACGGAAGTCAAGTAATATATTGAGGGGATTCGATGTTAAGGATGGACCGTATATTTTTTTGTGTCGACTCAATAGCAAAAGCTCTTATTTCCTGTTGAATTTCAAATAAGATATATTAATTCATCTGGGACGGATTTGTGGGACATCCATTTGAGAATTTAAGTAGAAATTTTGGCTTATGTCATCTATGAGTGATTTACCGGGCTAAATGCGAAGCCTATTTACCTGGGGTATGCCAAACATATCCAGGGATAAAATGTCTATTTGCTCTGGGCATTTTTTATTGAAACCTTAAAGCATCCTTTTTGCTATTAAAAATGACTGTTTAAACCCTTTTAAAAGACTATTTTAAGGATATTATATAATTACTTCAAATAGTTACCTTGGTCCGACCCCCATTCATTCTGCACCTTTTTCAAATGCCAACGGCAGACCCCTAGACACAGATTTGTGATTTACAAGCTTAGACCTATTTTCCAAGCCTTATTTAGATACTTATTTTCTTTTCCCTTTAGATTTAAGAATCTAGAGTCAGTAAATACTATTTTACCGATGATTTTTGCTTTAATCTTGCGAGTATAATGGTTCATCGCCCTCAATGTATTTTTGCTTTCATCCATAAGTACATTAAAGGGCCACGGTGTTGTGCAAGAGGTAATAAATATTGCCTTTTTGCCCTCCATGTGCGTGCGAGGCCCAAAACCAAGAGGGAGTTTCTTGCCAAATAATTTTTTACCCTCACCATGGGACATCGCTAATCCGCATTGCCTGTCAAAAAATGTTTTCATAATACCTGAAATATTAGACCAATATGTTGGAGAAGCAAGAACCAGCACATCTGCATCTTTTACTTTTTCAAAAATCAAATTAAAATCATCTTCTAATACGCATTTTCCTTTCCTTTCGCATGACCAACAACCAAGACAATAATCTAGTTTATAGTCATATAGATTTATTAGACTCGTCGTATGTCCGTTGGCCTTAGCGCCTTCTAAAATTTTATTTGCTAAAGTACTTACTAGTCCATTTTTTCTTTTTGTACCGACGATAGCTAATAGATTCATTTTTTATTTTTTATCTCCTTAACGTCTAACGCCGAGGTGATCGCGCTGAGGCATAACGAGAAGAGACAAAGTCTCGTCCAGTTGTTATGCGTCGCATCGTTCCATCGATTTATTCTGGTAGTGCGAATCAACGCGGTGCCAGGCAAATTCATGAGAGAAGCTCATCTAGTCGTTCCAGAGGGGCGCAACGCTGCGGGAATGATAAGCTAGCCGGCACTTCCACAGAGCGGAGTGTGGGTGTCCGGTTGAGCGATAGTTATATACTTGTTTATTTATCGGTTCTTATCTGATCCATGATCTTCTGAGCTTTTTTAAATATCATGGGCTCCATCATCCTTTTCCAGCATGGGACTCCTTCATGCATGAATTTTGTAAGCTGTGTTAAATCCTTTCCGTAAAATGATTCCTTTCCTTCGGCATGAACATATTGCTGATGTCCTTTTACACCGTTTGCAGAAAACTCTATGGAAACCTCTCTGGCAATTTCTTCGTTTTTACCGAAATTCAATTTCTTTTTAATACAAATTTCATGAAGCTCTTTGTCAAAGGTTGCTTCCATTGAAACCCATTTTCCGTTGAGATATATTTCCGGTAATGTGTGAGGAAAAGGATCTATCCAT
>CAYSAA010000161.1:0-9221 GCA_964428905.1 uncultured Atribacterota bacterium | reverse complement strand
TGGCTGTGGCTGTGGATTTGACCTGAATATCAAAGATGGGAAGGTAGTAAAGGTTACTTCCAATGCTGATAGTGTAGTAAATGGAATCAATTTATGTGTGAAAGGTCGTTTTGGTAATGACTACATTCACAGAGATGATCGCTTAACAACTCCTTTAATTAGAAAAAATGGAAAATTAGAACCGGCATCATGGGAAGATGCCCTTCAGTTAATTAGCAATAGGTTTAAGGAGATTAAAAAAGAAAATGGCAGTGATAGTTTGGCAGTTCTTTCTTCTGCCAAATGTACCAATGAAGAAAATTTCCTTCTCATGAAATTTGCTCGGGCTGTTTTAGGAACCAACAATGTAGACCATTGTGCCCGTCTATGTCATTCGTCAACCATAGCTGGCTTAGGCCAGGCATTTGGTAGTGGGGCAATGACAAATTCTATTGGGGAAATTTCTGATGCTTCAGCAATTTATTTAACCGGTTCCAATACAACCGAAAATCACCCCATCATTGCCTTGGAAATCAAGAAAGCAGTAACAAAAAATGGAGCAAAATTAATTGTGGCTGATCCCAGAGAGATAGAACTGACCAAATATGCCACACTTTGGCTAAGGCAAAAGCCGGGCACTGATGTAGCCCTATTTAACGGATTGATGAATGTAATCATCAGTGAGGGATTAGAGGATAAGTCATTTATCGAAGAGAGAACAGAAAATTATGAAGAATTGAAAAAGACTGTTCTTAAATATACACCGGAACTGGTAGAAAAAATAACCGGTGTTTCGGCTGATGATATCAGAAAAGCGGCCCGGATTTATGCAATAGCACCGAGTACTGCACTGATTTATTCAATGGGAATTACCCAGCATACCACTGGTACGGATAATGTTCTTTCTACAGCTAATATAGCCATGTTGACAGGTAATGTAGGTAAAGAAAGTGCCGGAGTGAATCCTTTACGTGGGCAAAGCAATGTTCAGGGTGCTTGCGATCTGGGTGCCTTGCCTGATGTATATTCCGGTTATCAAAAAGTCGTTGATCCTCAGGTTAAGGAGAAATTTTCTAAAGCCTGGGGAGCTGATTTACCTGATAAAGTAGGATTGACAGTAGTTGAAATATTGAATACGGCTTGTGAAGGGAAAATAAAGGGAATTTTTATTATGGCAGAAAATCCGGCTATGTCTGACCCGGATTTAAATCATGCCCGAGAGGCATTAAAGAAAACTGATTTTTTGGTTGTTTCTGATATTTTTATGACTGAAACAGCCGAGTTGGCAGATGTGGTTTTACCCGGAGTAAGCTTTGCAGAAAAAGACGGTACCATCACCAATACTGAGAGAAGAGTACAAAGAATTCGCAAGGCAATTGAGCCTATAGGTGAAGCCAAGCCAGAATGGCAGATGATATGTGAATTAGCTCAAAAGATGGGTTATCAGATGACTTATGATAGTCCGGCAGAAATAATGGAAGAGATAGCCACTCTGACCCCAATTTACGGAGGAATGTTCTATCCACGATTAGAAAAAGATGGGCTACAATGGCCATGTCTGGATGCCAATCACCCGGGGACCAAGTATCTGCATAAAGGGAAATTTACCAGAGGAAAAGGAAAATTCTTTGCAGTAGAGTTTAAAGAAGCTGCAGAACTTCCGGATGAAGAATATCCTTTAATCTTTACAACAGGTCGTGTGTTATATCATTTTCATACCGGCACGGTTACTAGAAGGTCTAAGGGGTTAAGCGAGATCTATCCTGAAGCGTTAGTGGAAATAAGTCCCAAAGATGCCCGGGAATTAGCCATTGAAGACGGGGAGATGATAGAAGTTGTGTCACGCAGAGGAAAAATTAAAGCCAAAGCGCAGGTTACTGAAAAATCGAATCAGGGTGTTGTTTTTATGAGTTTTCACTTCCATGAAGCTGCCGCGAATCTACTGACCAATGTTGCGCTTGATCCTGTTTCTAAGATTCCCGAATATAAAGTGTGTGCCGTTAACATTAAAAAAATCTTCTGATTATATAAATTTAAAAAAGTTATTTTTTGAATTTTATTTTAAGAAATGGAAAAAAATTATAATCAAATTCCGATTCCAATCACTATACTTCTTTTAGCAGGTGGTACAAGTAGCAGGGTCGGATTAAACAAAGATAAAGGCCAGATGAAATTAATGGGTATCAATCTTATCGATAGAGTGATTTCAAATATTACTTCTATTGAGGGATTGTTAGAAAAAGATATTATTATTGTTGGCCCAAAAAAGAAATACCCTCAATTTGAAAGAGTTGTAGAGGATGTATATCCCGGGAAAGGGCCTCTGGGAGGTATTTTTTCCGGCTTGCAAGCTTCCGACACTTTTTATAATCTGGTAATAGGTTGTGATATGCCTTTTATCAAGGGAAAGTTAGTTCAATATATGATTCAAAATACGGATAACCATGATATCATTATTCCAACTTATGGTCAGGGTTTATTTGAACCCTTATGTGCAATTTACAGCAAAAATTGTTTAGAGATAATGAGGAAAAATATAAAAGAGGGAAATTTGGCAGTAAGATATATCTTTCCTTTTCTGAAAATACGATTGATTGAAGAAGAGGAAATTAAGAAATATGATCCGGGATTGTATTCTTTTTTTAATATTAATTTTGAAAGTGATTTTATCAGTGCAGAAGAACTGGACCGAAAAAAGAGCAAAGGTAATTGTTAAACAATAACAAAGTAGCCAAAATTGATTTAATTCGCATAGAAGGAAATAAGCAAACAGAGATTTCAGATTTGGTAGCCATAGAAACCAAACTTACTATTTTTGTAAATCAACAGAAGCTGATTACCCTGGATTGCAGCCCAGGCAACTACAAAAATTTAGGAATTGGTTTTCTATTTACCACAGGTATTTTACGGAAGAAAAAAGACTTACTATCCATTAAAATTGAGAGAGAATCCATCAATGTTGAAATAAAAAACCTACCACTACCCGTTAAAGAGATTGATTATTCTCATACATTCATAGGACTTCAACAGCAACCCCTAATACACAATGAGCACATTGCTGTTATTGATACTAACCCTATAATCAGTTCACATGTTATTTATTCTCTTATCTCCCAAATGCAGAAAAAGGCTGTTTTTTTTAAAACAAGCGGTGGTGTCCACAGTTGCGCATTAGCTGATACTGGTGGTTCTATTCTATTGTTCAGTGAAGATATCAGCCGTTATAATACCATTGATAGAATATTGGGAGAAGCATTATGGAAGAATATTACTACCGAGGATAAGATTATGTTGACCTCTTGTCGTGTTACTTCAGGGATTATCAAAAAAATAATTACCGGGAATATCCCCATTGTTATTTCCAGATCTGCCCCCACCGATTATGCTATTCGGCTTGCCCAACAAAAGGATATAACTCTTATCGGGTTTGCCCGAGGAGAAAGGATGAATGTTTATACTTGTCCAGGTCGTTTAGATATTTAGTCATTCATTTCAATGACTCTCCAAGCACTTAGTAAATAATTTTATTTAACCATAAAAAATCATCTAAATGATCTATTCAAAAAAAGAGCTTAAATAGGTATAGGAAAACTTGATATCAAGCACAAATTAAGGGCAATATATATTTACCTAAAAATTGGGATTGATTTACATAAATGATATAATAATGCAACAAATTGCTAAGGGGACGAATAGTGACTAAAATTGTATTATCCATTGACCCGGGGAAAAAGAAATGCGGCATTGCGATTGTTGATAACCGGTTACAATTTATTACTGGTGAAGTTGTAAATACCGAAGAACTGGTTCGGAAAGTAAAGATATATTTAGAAAAATATGAGATTAATAATATCTTAATAGGAAGTGGGACCAGTTCCGGAGAAATGATTGAAATCATTAGAAAAAAATTTCCCGATATTATGGTCATTAAGGTAAAAGAAAAAGATACTACCATGCTAGCGCGAAAGCGTTATTTTGAATACCATCCGCCAACCGGTTTATTAAAGATTTTACCTATTTCTTTTCGCATACCCCCTTGTCCCTATGATGATTTTGCTGCATTTGTCATTGCCGAGAGATTCTTTCAGAATTATCAAGATAATGCAGAGAACTGAAGATAATTTAGAATGATAAAATTGATAAAAATGAATTTATTCTCAGGAGGAAAGAACGTTGACCAGAATTAAGGTATTTTCCAATATTATGAAAAGCAACGAAGATATGGCATTTAAAAATAGACAGGTTTTTAGTCAGTACCATTTACCGGTCATTAATATGATGAGCTCACCGGGTTCAGGGAAGACCAGTATACTGGAAAGAACAATCGATGCACTGGGTAAAAAGATACGGATTGCTGTTTTGGAGGGGGATTTACAGACAGATCGTGATGCCCGGCGTATTAGCAAATATGGGGTACAGGTTGCCCAGATCAATACTGATGGTGCCTGTCATTTAGATGCCAATATGGTGAACAAGGCTTTATCAGCCTTTGATTTAAGTCAGGTTGACTTTTTTTTTATAGAAAATGTGGGTAATTTAGTCTGTCCAGCCGGGTTTGATCTTGGGGAATACTGGCGGGTCAACTTGGTAAGTGTTCCTGAGGGAGATGACAAAGTAATTAAATATCCGGTAATTTTCAGAAAATGTGATGTACTCTTAATTAATAAGATGGATTTATTACCCTATGTCCCATTTGATATTAACCGTCTGAAAAAAGAAGCATTGAATATCAAGTCGGACATGAAGATTATTGAGGTATCATGCCTGACTGGTGAGGGTTTACAGGATTGGTTTAATTGGATTGAATTGATAGCGGACAAAAACAGTCGTTAGGTGTGAGTATTGCGTATTGAGTGAAATACAAAAAAAATTATAAGGATAGAAAGATATAATATACAAGAATGCAAAATGTAAAAGATAATATACACCAGCTAGTTTGTGGGTATAATCTATTACTAAAAAAACATTAAAGCCATATTAAAATAAGCAAATAAAAGAAATTGGTTCCAATTTAGGCATTTTTATTTTTATATAAATCTAACTGCAATTTTCTAAAAATTCAGCATTGCAATTTGTTTTTGGAATTTTGAACGCAATACTCAATACGCACGACTCAATACTGTTTTATACTCTAATTATATTCCCAGGGAAAAAAATGAAAATAAGAAATAAAATTACGATTCATGGAATTGTGCAGGGGGTTGGATTTCGGCCTTATATTCATAAATTAGTTCAGAAATATCATTTAGCTGGCTGGATTTGCAATTCCAATCAGGGTGTGGAGATGGAAATTGAAGGAGAAAAAACTGTGGTTCAACATTTTAGGGAAGAGTTACAAAAAAATCCACCTCCCTTGTCGCTCATTGCAGACATCAACTTCCAAAGGTTACCCTTGGCAGGGTTTTCGGAATTTAAGATAAAAAAGAGCAAGATAAATCATAGTCAGCCTATTATTCTAATTCCACCGGACATCTCTGTTTGTGATGATTGTTTAAGGGAATTGAAGGATCCTTCTGACCGTCGTTATCATTATCCTTTTATTAATTGTACCAATTGTGGTCCCCGTTTTACCATTATTCAAGACATGCCATATGACCGTGAAAAAACTACTATGAAGGAATTTTCCATGTGTCATGATTGTTATAAAGAATATACAGACATAGAAAACCGGCGCTATCATGCACAGCCTAATGCCTGTCAGGTCTGTGGACCGCAAGTTTCTTTGTATGAGGGCGATAAAAGAATAATTACCAGGGATCCTATTCAAAAAGCAAAAAAGAAACTGACAGAAGGTCAGGTTGGTGTTATAAAGGGATTGGGAGGTTTTCATTTGACCTGTGATGCAAGTAATCAGTCAGCTGTTTCAAGAGTAAGAGAAATAAAACAGAGAGATGAGAAGCCTTTTGCAGTTATGGCTGAGAATATTGATAAAATAAAAGATTTTTGTTATCTTTCGGCATATGCCAGAAAATACCTGGAAAGTAAGGAAAGACCCATTGTGCTTTTAAAAAAGAGAAAAAATCATGACATATCACCGGATATTGCACCTGGTAATAATTATATCGGTGTAATGCTACCCTATACACCACTGCATTTTTTGTTGCTACAAAATAATGAATTGGTATTGGTTATGACCAGTGCTAATTTTAGCGATGATCCAATTATTATTCAAAATGAAGAAGCTTTTCAAAAATTGGCTCATAAGGTTGATTTTTTACTTATCCATAATCGGAATATCTATAACCGTTGTGATGACTCTGTTTTAAAAATTGCTTTCAATCGGTCAATATTTATTCGAAGATCCAGAGGGTATGCCCCTTTTCCTATTATTCTATCCCAAAAGAGCCGGCAGATTCTTGCTGTGGGTCCGGAAGATAAAAACACAGTGTGCTTTACTCGTGATCATTATGCTTTTCCCAGTCAGCATTTGGGCGACTTGAAGAATCGGGATAGTTTTAAAGCTTATCAGGAAGCAATTGAATATTTAACTAAAATATTTCAATTTAAACCAGAGTTTATTGCCTGCGATTTACATCCTGATTATCTGTCTTCTGTTTATGCAGAACAGATATCTGAGAAAAAAAATTTGCCTTTATTGAAAGTTCAGCACCATCATGCCCATATTGCTAGTTGTATGGCGGAAAACAACGTAAATGAAAAGGTGATTGGAGTTGCCTTTGATGGTACCGGATTGGGTGAGGATGGCAAGATATGGGGTGGTGAATTCCTGGTTGCTGATTTAGAAGATTATCGGAGGGTTGGTCATTTAAAATACCAAGCTATGCCGGGCGGAGAGCAGGTAATTCATCAGCCATGGCGGATGACTTACAGTTATCTTTATTCTCTCTTTGGGCAGGAAATTGCCTCTTCTGATATTGCGTTGATTAAAAGGAGGACAAGCCAAGAATTGCAGTTATTGAATCAGATAATAGATAAAAAAATAAATTTGCCTTTTACTTCCAGTTGTGGGAGACTATTTGATGCTGTTTCTTCGTTAATTGGTTTAAGAGATGAAGTAAATTTTGAAGGGCAGGCTGCCATGGAATTAGAAACCTTATGTCAACCAAGATATAAGGGTCATTACGCCTATCATATTGAGAAAGCAACATCTAACTGGATTGTAAATACAGAAGATATGTTTCATCAGATTATCCATGATATGGAAAAACATGAGAACATTAGTAAAATTGCGACTAAATTTCACAATACGATAGCAGATTTTACCCTTTCCATGTGTGTTAAAATAAGGGAAAAATATAATATTCAGGTTGTTGTTTTGAGTGGAGGAGTATTTCAAAATAGCTTTTTACTGAATCAGATTATAAAAAAATTGAAAAAAAATAGTTTCAACCTTTTTATACACCAGAAAATGCCACCCAATGATGCCTGTATCTCTTTAGGGCAGGCAGTGATTGCTAATGAAAAAATTTACCATGACAATTTTATTTAACCATGAGAAACACCTTCTTAGAAGGTGGTAATGGTTAAATAAAATTCTTTTAGAGGTTCTTACAGCCACCCGCTATGTGGGTGCGATATTTATTGGTCAGAAAAAGAACTGGGAAAATCACGATCAATAGTTCACTAAGAAGATGATTTATATAAATACTATGATTCGAAAGAGGTAATTTGTAAATGTGTTTGGCTATTCCCGGGAAAATTATTAGAAAAATAGATTCAGAACAGGTGGAAGTGCTCATAGGGGGAATAAAAAAGACTGTCAGGATAGATCTTTTACCTGAAGTTAACAGGGGTGATTATGTACTTATTCATGCCGGGTATGTAATTACTAAAATTCATGAAAAAGAGGCAAATGAGGTGATTCGTGCCTGGGAGGAGATTGGCTCTTGAAGTATCTGGATGAGTACCGTGATAAAGAACTTTGTCAAGCCCTTGTCCAAAAAATAAAGAAATTAACAAAAATTGATGTTAATTTTATGGAAGTTTGTGGTACACATACTGTTTCAATTTTTCGTTCCGGACTGAAAGAGATGTTGCCAAAAAATATTCACTTAATTTCTGGTCCGGGCTGTCCGGTTTGTGTTACGCCAATTTCAGCTATTGATCATATCATTGCACTGGCAAGAATGGATGAAACTATCATTGCTACGTTTGGAGATATGATCAGCGTTCCAGGCAGTTCATCTAGCCTAAAACAGGAAAAGGCTCAAGGCGCTGATATCCGGGTGATTTATTCACCTTTTCAGGCTTTAGAATTAGCTCGAAAATTTCCCAAAAAAAAGATTATTCTGATTGGAATTGGCTTTGAGACAACCATACCCTTATTGGCCAGTGTTGTTCTCACTGCAACCAAGAAATCCTTACAAAAATTTTATCTGTTAAGTCTGGCTAAGGTCATGCCTCCTATTATGAAAGAACTTTTACAAAACGGAGAAACAAAAATTGATGGATTTTTATGTCCCGGTCATGTCAGCACTATTATCGGGACTCAACCATATCAATTTATTCCCCGGCAATATCATATTCCCTGCGTTATTGCCGGCTTTGAGCCGGTGGACATTTTGTTGGCCATTTATCGACTGATTAAGCAAAAAGTAAAACAGGAGCCAATGGTGGAAAATCAGTATCGGCGGGCAGTTCGAGAAGATGGAAATCCTGTTGCTCTTAAAAAAATGAAAGAAGTATTTTCTCTCGTTGATAGCGAGTGGCGTGGAATAGGGAAAGTTGCCAGTAGTGGTTTGGATTTAAAAACTGAATATTCTGAAATGAATGCTCGGAATTTTAGAGTTAAGATCGAAAAATCCCGTGAAAATCCTGAGTGCCGTTGCGGAGAAGTCTTAAGAGGTACCATTGCCCCTTTACAATGTCCTCTCTTTAAGAATATTTGTACACCTGAGAATCCCATTGGTGCATGTATGGTTTCAAGTGAAGGAACCTGTGCAGCATATTTTAAATATCAATGATGAAAGTATAATTGAATGCAATAAGTTTTTAGTTTTTTGTTTTCAGTTTTTAGAAAAAAATTTAAACAAAAAATATTTCATTATTTATTAAGAATACTTATAGTAATTGTAGAAACTAGTATGAATAAAAATATTAATAAAATTTACTGGTTTATATTTATTTATATTTAAACTAAAAACAGAGAACTGATAACTGAAAACCATTTTTTATACTAATTTTATCAAAAATAGAAATTATAAACATAGCCATTGCAACAAAAGGAGAGCAAACAATGAACGAAAAAATAATAACTCTGGATCACGGTAGCGGGGGAAAAT
>CAYSAA010000160.1:0-5045 GCA_964428905.1 uncultured Atribacterota bacterium | reverse complement strand
GGCACTGGCCTGATGAGAATAAAGACTGTCTATCCCATTCTTTTTCAAGTAATTAACCAATGTACCGTCTAACCAAGCCGGAAATTCATCTAAATGCGCCTCCTGGGCTGGTAAGTGTTCCAATGCCGTTAAATAGGGACGGATACTAAAATCCTTCTCCAGTTCCTGTATAATTGCCGAAACATCGCAACTCATATTTACACTCCTGTTTGGCTCTTTGTTTCCATAAAAATTCTTTTCTTCGGTTTCTTATTTAAATACAAGTTTTCATATAAAAAGGACTTTTATTTTACTTTGTTTTGGAAAATGTTTTCTAAATAAATGACTTAAAAGAAATTTATTTACCATAAATATATCATACCATAAAAAAAGAACGAATAATTGTCAATAGAAACAATATTTAAATAACCGAAAGCTTAATTAAATTCACTTTGTGCATTTGATTTATAAATACCTTAAAATTTTATCATAAATAGGACTATATAGCGAAATCTATTCTATCTTCCCTTTACGTTGCAAATAATGAAAGGTTTTATTCCATCCTATGCCATTGATTTCGAAAACTTACAGAATATATTCCAATATAAGGCAGGTGCAAAAGTATCTTCAGCGTTTTTTTGAACCAAGCCATACGTTTTTTAAAGAGGTTTAACTTTTTCTTGGTTACTTTTTGTTATGCTTTTTCTTTTATAGTAACTGGATATTTCTAAGCAATACAACTGCCTGTTTTGGACTTCAGATGAAAAATTATCATATGGCTTATCTTAGTCTTTTTTATGGTTAAATAAAATAAATAATAGTATAATTATTTGATTTTTAATGTATATCTCATTATAATGTTAAGTTGTATTGTTTCAAAAAAATAATTATAGGAAGGAATGAAACAAATGAAAATACCACAAGATATACAGAAGGTTATGAACGAGGATAAAGCATTTGCTTTTGCCACAGCTAGTGAAACAGGTATTCCCAATATAAATATGATTGCAATTAAGAGAATTGAAGATGACGAAACTGTTTTACTTGCCGATAACTACTTCGATAAAACGCTTGCTAACCTCAAGGAAAACTCCAAAGCATCAATTCTCACCAATAAAGCTGAAGAAAAACTTTGGTACCAATTAAAAGGTACTTGCCATTATATTAACGAAGGGCCAAAATATAAAGAATTTACAAAATGGGTAAAATCAAAAAACGAAACACTGCCTGCCAAGGGCATGGTAATTTTTAAAGTTGAACAAATCTTTAATACAACACCTGGTCCGAATGCAGGGAAGCCTATTCATTAGCATAAAATTTGAACAAAATGTATTTTTTCAAATCATTTAGTAAGTGTCCATTATTATAGTAAGTTAGTTACTTATGGAATGATTTTTTTCATAAGTCAGCTTTAATTTTTTTAATATTTCCACATATGGTATGGCAGTTAAAGAGATGATAATTACTATCATCCATTGGAAATAAGTTAGTGATGTCACCTTAAATACTGTTTGTAGATAAGGAATCAACATGACTGATAGCTGTAATATACCGGAGACAAAAATTGCTAGTATTAAATAGCGATTAGTGAAAATTCCCAGTTTAAGCAATGAATATTGTTCAGAACGGGAATTCAGGGATTGCCATAGTTGTGAAAAACTCAGGGTCCCGAAAGCCATTGTCTCTCCTACTACTAATGAGTATTGGCTATAACCATAGTAAAAGGAAATCAGGGTAATTATTCCGATAAATAGTCCCTGGGAGAAGATATTAAAACCCATCTTGCCGGAGAATATTCCTTCATTAGGATCCCTGGGAGGATGTTTCATCAAATCAGCCTCCCCCGGATCAAGACCTAAAGCCAGGGCAGGGAAACCATCGGTAACCAGATTTACCCATAGAATTTGAATAGGAAGCAGCGGACGAGGAAGACCAATCAAAATGGCAATAAAAATGGTAATAATTTCCCCCAAATTACAGGATAAAAGATACCGGATAAATTTTCGGATGTTCTGATAGATTATTCTTCCTTCCTCCACAGCAGATACAATGGAAGAAAAATTATCGTCAGTTAGAATCATATCTGCTGCCTCTTTGGACACATCGGTACCGGTAATTCCCATAGCCACCCCAATATCCGATTCCTTTAATGCCGGGGCATCATTTACACCATCACCGGTCATGGCAACCACCTGATTATTTTTCTGCAAAGCCCTGACGATTCTTCGCTTATGCCGTGGTGATACCCGGGCAAAGATAGTCGTTTTTAAAACTACTTTTTCCAATTCTGACTGGGATATTTTTTCCAGCTCTGAACCGGTAATGATCCGGTCATCGGGACGGTAAATATCCAATTGGGTAGCAATTGCCTGGGCAGTCAAAGAATAATCACCGGTTATCATAATCGGTCGAATACCTGCCTTTCGGCAGATTTGCACCGCCTGAGCAGCTTCTTTTCTTGGCGGATCAATCATCGCCATTAATCCTAAATAGATTAATTGGTCTTCCATTTTATCAGCATTAAGTTTTTCATTTTTATCCAGGCGTTCTTTTTCCTGTGCTGTTATTTCCCGATAGGCAATGGCCAGAACCCGAAGTGCAGATGACGCAAGTTCCTTATTTTGTTTTACAATTTGTTTCTTTATTGTTTCGGTAAATTGGGCTATTGTCCCATTTTCCTTGTATTTTTTACAACGACCAATAATCTGGTCAGGAGCGCCTTTTACAAAGAGTACATTTTTACCTTCCGGTGTTTGGTGAATTGTGGACATTCTCTTTCGATCTGAATCAAAAGGAAATTCTTTTAATCTCGGATATTCATTTTCTAAACCTTCTTTTTGATAACCCGCTTTGACTGCAACCACAACCAATGACCCTTCAGTAGGGTCACCAAAAATTTCCCAATGCTGGTTATCCTCATCTTGTCTTAGGGTTGCATTATTACAAAGTGCCGCTGCCTTAAGCAAAAGTGCTACTGTCTGGTCGTCACTGGGTTGAAATGACTGACCATACTCTCTGAATTGACCAAATGGTTGATATCCTGCACCCCCTACAGTAATCTCTTTATCTACCAATACCAGTTTTTGAACTGTCATCTGGTTCTGGGTCAAGGTACCGGTCTTATCCGAACAGATCACCGTGGTAGCACCCAGTGTTTCCACGGCCGGTAATCGCCTTACAATGGCATTTTTTTTGATCATCCGCTGTACACCCAGTGCAAGCACAATCGTCACTACAGCAGGCAATCCCTCCGGAACCGCTGCCACTGCCAGTGAAATTCCAGTCAAAAACATATCAAAAAAATCAATTCCTCGCAGGCAACCCACTAAAATTACAATCGCTATAATAAACAGAATGAGAACCCCAAGGTTTTTACCGACCTGGTTTAACTTTTTTTGCAGGGGAGTCAGTTCCTGTTTTTGCTCCTGCAACATTCCGGCAATCTGACCCATCTCGGTATCCATACCGGTTGTCACTACCAATCCTTTTCCTCTTCCGGCAATAACCGAAGTGCCCATATAGGCCATATTCTTCCGATCTCCCAGGGAAACATCTTCAGCATTTATTATTTGTGTATTCTTTTCTACCGGTTCTGATTCACCGGTTAATACCGACTCCTGAATTCTCATATCAGACAATTCAACTAATCGGAGGTCAGCTGGTATTCGGTCGCCTGATTCAAGAAGTACAATATCTCCCGGAACCAACTGATGGGATTTTATCTTTTTTTGCCGCCCATCCCTGATAACTAATGTCTCCTGAACCGTCATTTTCTTTAAAGCATCCAAAGATTTCTCCGCTCTATATTCCTGTAAAACACTCATGATAGCATTCAATAAGACAATAATTCCAATTACAATCGCATCCGTGATTTCCCTCAATAATACGGAAACCACCGCGGATACCAACAAAATAATGATTAAGACATCCTTAAACTGGTTCAATAACATATTCCAGGGGGTTCTTTTTTTGCCCTCTTTTAATTGATTGAGGCCTATTTTTTCCAGACGTTGATTGACCTCAGATTCAGATAACCCTGAACGCAAGGAAGTATTAAAATCAGATTCTATCTCTTTTATTTTCTTTCGATAGAACTTTTTGGAATGATCCTTTTCCTTTTCATTTTCATTTTCATTTTCCTTTTCTGGCATTTTTGCTTACCCACCTCAAAATTATTTGTTAATATTTCTCTTTTTTATTCATTTTTTGAGTATTTGATTAGATTTATACCATACCTACATCTGGACATCAAACTACGTATCTCGTAGATACTCTTTAAGATAATGGAGATTCCGTTTTATTTCACTAAGATTTTGATAAAATTTCTTTCCCTTATCCGGTAATGTAGATAAAAAATGGACATATATCTTTATTGATTCATGGTGATGGTGATAATAAAATTGCTTCCCTTTTTCTGAAAGAGCAACTAAAACCTTTCTTCTATCCTGCTCGGCGCGGCGCCGTTTTAAATAACCACGCCTGATTAAGCGGTCCACAATACTGGTCATAGTAGTGGGGGCAACATGAACCATTTGGTAAAGTTTACTCATAGAAGCAAAGGATTCTTTTCCTAAAAATTCAATGAGAAAATGCTCAGTGATATTGAAAGAAGTTTTATCAGCAGGCATATAACTGCTGTCAGAAACATGTTCACATAACATTTCGGTCAGTTGTAAAAATATTTCTTCTATTTCAGCCGCAATTTTTTTCTCTTCCTTGCCCATATGTTTCACCGTATAGAAAAATATTATATTACGAATATCGCACTTTTAATAATATGAAATACTAATAGGAAAGTCAAATATATTACGCCTGATTATTCTAATAAATAATAGAGACAAAGCAATTGTTTTGCTTCCCGGGCCAAGAAAAAGATTAGTTTCTTCGAACCTCAATTTAAGGAGTTCGGATATTGGTAACCATCATCATTTCTCCAGTGATTTAATATTTCTTCTGCTTCAGTGATGGCTTCATTTAACCTGGCCAAGGCTGTCCCTCCATAAGATTTCTTAGAATTCACAACTGCTTCCGGGCTTAATAGATTTAAAATATCTTCTTCAAAAAGA
>CAYSAA010000159.1:0-25728 GCA_964428905.1 uncultured Atribacterota bacterium | reverse complement strand
CCACCATAACACAACAGTATATGTGCTCTATAATTATCCATAATCTACCTACCTTATCCCTTCATTACTTATATAATTCTAAAACTTGATCAAGTTTTTTTGGCGTCATTCTGCCATGTACATCATTATCAATCATGATAACCGGAGCCAAGCCACATGCTCCCAAACATCGCTGAATTCCCAAAGAAAATTTTCGGTCTTCTGTAGTTTCACCTGGCTTAATGCCCAATGTATTTTCAACTGCCTCCATTATCTTCTTGGCTCCCCTTACATAACAGGCTGTGCCCATGCAAACAGTTATAGTATGTCTGCCTACCGGGTTCATTCTAAAGAAAGAATAAAAAGTTACTACACCCATAACCATGCTTACCGGTATGTCCATCTGCTCGGCAACAAATGCACGAACTTCAGTCGGTAAATAGCCAAAAATTTCCTGAGCTTTGTGTAATACCGGAATAAGAAATCCTTTTTTCTCGCTATTATTTTTTATAAACTCTTCCAGTTCTTGATATCTTTCTTCCTGTGATGGTTCTTTTTCCTGAATCTTGGTTGTCATAATTATTCTCCCTTTGAAAATAAATATTTTTCAACAATATTCCCTTTTAAAACATGTTGGTTAAAAATTTCTTCGGCAGCAACAACATCAACATGACCATAGGTAACCGGTTCTTTATCTTTTTCCTGAACTTTAATCATGGGTTCCTGTTCACAAAAACCAGCACATCCGGTAGTAGAAATAACAATATCAGATCTTCCGCTTTGAGCACTTAAATCAGCTAACTTATTCATGGTCTGCCTCGCTCCGGCGGCGATACCGCAGGTTCCCAGGCATACAATTATCTTCACTGCAAAGTCTCCTGATCGCATCTCAAGGTTTCTACGAACTCTCTCCCTTATCTGTTTTAATTCCTCTAAATTCTTCATTCCTGGTATTTATTCCTCCTTAACATGTTTTAATAAATATCGCACCCGCATAGCGGGTGGCTTTAAGAACCTCTAAAAGAGGTTTAACTTTTTAGGAAACACCAAATTGCTGATTTACGCCAATTTCAAGTAATTCTTTTCTCAATTGCTCTTTAACAAAATTTAATATTTCTATATCCGATAAAATATCAAGTTCTAGCATACTTTTTAGCTCAATAGTATCTAATATCTTTTTTTCTTTTTTTGTTTTATAAATGAATATTTCAAAGTCGATTCCAGGCCAGCTGCGAAGCGCATCTACAAAAACTGCTGGTATATCCCCAAAAGGACGAGCATCAATATGAGCCATGTTTACTATAAATTCCAGGCATGTGCCTGAACTTTTTTCTAACCGAGACAGCTTTAAATTTCCCCCGGTTTCCTCTACGGTTGATTTTAAAAGAGGTAAACCCAGCCCTACTCTTCTGGTCTTTCTAGAAGTAACAAAAGGATCTGTTATATTTTCCAAACTTGTAGCTATCCCATTATCAATAATTCTACATAAAAAAATATCTTTAAAAAATGAAATAGTTACTCTTATTTTACTTGCATGGGCATTAATTGAGTTCTCTAAAATATCAAAAAGATGATCAGCAATAGTTCTCATTTTTTTCTCTCTTGCAAAAAATTTTTTAAGAAATCAAAGTCAGCAAACTCATCAAAACAGGTCTCCATATAAAATAAACCAATATCATCAGGGCTATGGCTGTCAGAACCACAAACTACCGGGAAACCAGACAAAGTATCTCCTAATTGATATCTCCCCTTATTCCATTTAAATTTAGATACTTCCAACGCATCAAAGGCGGCATTTTCATCTATAAAACCTAATTGACTGATTAAACTAAATTTATTTTTGTCAATATGTGCTGGAATTGCGATTCCTTTCAATTTATGTATTTCTTCAACTAACTTATCTAAACTTATATCTATAGCTAATTGCCTCAATCGATTATCCAGATCTACTATTTCGTTAGCATTATCATATATCACCTGATGACCAAAATATTCCGGTTTATTTTCCAAGTCTGGTAGTAGTCTTTCAACTAATTCCCCTAATTTTAAAAGAGCCAATAAATCATCAAAATAAGCTAGTATATGTACCTCTTCTCGACTGGTTAATTCGACACCGGGAAGAACCTTTATGTCCTCTTTTTTACTTATTTGGCAGGCTAAAAGAGAATGCTTAATGGCATTGTGGTCAGTAATAGAAATAAGTTTTAACCCACTTTTCAGCGCCTGTTTTATAATAAAAGAAGGAGACATCTCATCAGCCCCGCATGCCGAAAGAGAAGAATGAATATGTAAATCAATCTTTATCAGAATTGCCCTCCAAAAGATGGTATAACATACCAGAAATATGAAAAGAATTTTTCTCACTTCTCAATAGATTAATTTTTTCTTCCTTGGCTTTTTCAATTAAATCACTATCTATTTCTACATTATTTGTAAACACTATTGCCTTTATATCCTTAATCAAAGCGACTGCAATGCTGTTCTTGTGAGCCTGAATCGTAATCCAGATACTATTGCTATCTGCGTTGGCAATAACATCTGACATCAGATCTCCACAATATCCTGTTTCTATCTCGTCGTCTGAACAAAACACTACTTTTTGTAAAGAACAATTTTCGGCAATTTGAATTAATTTCATCTTTACCCTCCTAAAAAAATGGTAGCCTTTAGAATCGTACCGGTCTCCATAGAAGATTCTAAATCGAGGTGGTCAGCACACTTTTTAATGTTTGGCAAACCCATGCCTGCACCAAATCCTAAAGCCCTGATTTGTTCGCTTGCAGTAGTAAAACCAGGCTTCATTGCCTCTTCTACGTCCGGAATACCGGGGCCATAGTCAATTGCTGTAATTATAATATTCGATTCATCTACTTCAACGGTAATGTATCCACCCAAGGAGTGAATACTAATGTTCATCTCTGCTTCGTAGCAAACAATTGCTACTCGTCGAAGAATGTTTTTGTCAATATTTAATCTTTGAAGGTACTTTCGAATAATGCTAGCTACCCTACCTGCATTATCAAAATCTGCCTTTTTAACTTCGAAACGTAAATGTTTCTTATGGGCTTGTTCTACCATTTTTTCTGATAACCGGGTATTTTGGTCTTCCTTTTTCTCAACTTTCTCGGCAATGGTTTGAATGCTTACCAATAAACAATTCAAAATATCACCCATTGTTAAAATACCTGTAATTTCATTAGAACGGGTATTCCTTGTTACCGGTAATCGTCCAAACTTATAATGTTCAAATTTTTTAATAGCTGAGACCAGGGAATAATTTTGAGGTATTGTTATTACCTGCCTGGTCATGTAATTTTTTACTTTGTCATTTACATAATCTCTATCCAACGCGGTAATTACATTATCTATGCTAACGATGCCTATAATTTTTTTATCACCATCGAGAATTGGAACGCCTGATATTCGGTTTTTTTTCAGCGATAATTGTATTTCTCTAAAGGTGGCATCCTGACTAAAAAAAATAACTCCTCTAGTCATGGCGTCTTTGACTTTTATTTCATAAATCAGCTCATTGGCTAATGTTAATTTTTCTCTGGAATGTAGTACTGTCATAATTTTTCTTGTTTATTTTTTGCCTCTACAATTTCACGGCAAGCATCGAATGTTGATTTAGAAGTCATTAGAAGGGGAATATGATGTGATCGGGCTAATCCAATAGCTTCTTGTTCAGGGGTTTTCCCTCTAACAAAAACAACTCCTATCCCTCCTGCGATTTCCGCAGTCCTGACTACCTGTTGCGAAGTTAAACTGGTTAGTAATAAAAAATTATCTTTACTTAGAGCAAGAACATCACTCAATAAGTCACTTGCTGCAAATTCTTCAATTTCCTGGTCAAGGTAGCTTTCACCTGTCAACACTTCAGCATCCAAAATAGCAACTATGTCTTTGATTTTCATGGTAAACCCCTGATAACCCCTGATTTGAAATAATTATTAACAACCATTAATAATTTATTTCATTATCTACTTTAAAAATATAGTTCATATATTGTGAAAAATATCACAAGCTATACCAAACAATTTTAACACGTACCCAAGTCTAATGTCAACTATAACTGAAATACATAAATACTTGGGTATTTTATGCTTATCTTGCTAGTTAGTTTGGTTAATATTAGATTATTATATTTTTTGTTATTTCAATTATATATTCAATCAAATAACAATATTTTATTTCTTAACCTTGGGTTCGGAAGCTAAAAAATAAACCAATCTTTCCAGCTCAACAGAAATATCTATCGTATTTACCTTTACATAATGGGGATATTTGAGAGTAATGGGGGCAAAATTTAAAATAGACTGAACTCCCCCTGCAACCATACAATCAACAATCTCTTGTGCAGACGTAACGGGAACAGTTAGGATGCCTACTTTTATATTTCGTTTTCTAATATAATCTTCCATATTTCTTACATTCATAATTTTAATATCATTTACTGTCTTTCCAATCTTGGAGATATCACTATCAAATACGGCTTTAATCCTAAAACCTCGCTTTTGAAAACCCTTATAACGAAGCAAGGCTTCTCCTAAACTTCCTGCGCCTACTATAATAATATCCCAATTTCTACTTGATCCTAGAATAGACTTTAAGGTATAAATAAGATCCTTAACAGGATAACCAATTCCTCTTCTCCCAAATTTTCCAAAATATGCTAAGTCTTTACGGATTTGATTAGAATTAATACCTGTTATCTCTGAAATTTGCGATGATGAAATGGTTTCTCTTACATTACCCTTTTCTGTCTCAATAAACAATTCCAAACATCTATGACATATTGATAAACGATGAATTGTAGGTTGTGGAATACTTTTTTTATTGTACTTAATTAGATTTAATCCTCTCATTTAAATTCATTTTAAATCAATATAGCCTACAATAAATAAATGAATCATAATCTAACATTACCTCTGGGTAATCCAAATCTCATAACCAAGCCTTTTCAACTCCAGTGAGGCTTGCTCAGCCTGCCGACGTTCCTGGTAAGCTCCGACCTGAACTTTGTAGGCATTATTGTGTTTTAGAACATACGTTTGAAAACCGTGATTCCCAATTTCTGTTGCCAAACTCCTGGCATTGCTTTCAACCGAAAAATAACCTACTTGAACCGTATAAACCAACCCTGAAGTCATTGATTGATCTACTTCATTATAGGTCTGTTCTTGCCTTACGGTTTCAGTACTAGCTTGACTTTCTTCAGCGTTACCAATCTGTTGAGAAGTTTGTTCAGCTGATGGTATACCTGTTTCTACCTGGGAAACTTCTCTATCTTGTTCTTGGGCTGGGCTAGTATCTTCTTGATCTGATGCCATTTGTGCGCTTATTTCTTCCCTATCAGTACCTACACTATTTTGGGCTAATAATTCCTCCATTGTCTTTTGGTCAATTTCACTTTCTGGAACCTTCTCCTCTTCCATAACATTTTGTTGTTCGGATATGGTTTCTTCGGGAGGTAAAAAACTTTTTTCTCTGGCCATATAAAAAGCAACGGATAAGATAATAATTGCTCCAACCAAAATAATCAAAGTTTCCAGATTACTCCTAGATTTTCGTTTATAAATCCGCCTTGATCTTCTCAAAAATGCATACCCCCTTTAAATGAAGGTAGTCAGGGGAGAAAACTCCCCCGAACCCCCTATTCTTTCGACTATTTGTTCTGTATTATAATATATTTTCCCTAATAATCTTGTCAGAATCTATTTACTTTAAAAATATTCTCTATCTTAATATTATCTAATTTTATAAAATTTATCTATGGTAAAATTAGGATAACGAGTACACTTCTACCTAATCTTTAAATATCTCACAAAGATAATTTAACTATTCTTTTATAATATTACAATTCTTTATAGTTTCCTGCAAATTTTTATATCCATTTACAAAAAATTATTTTTCTATTTTTTCAACTCAATTTTGTGCTATGATATTTTATAATTACTAAAAAAGGGAAACTCTGTTATGACAAAACAATCTACTAATATTTTACTAGGCATAGGAAATCCTTTAAGGGGCGATGACGGAGCAGGTTCTTTTATCGCACAAAACTTTCGACACTGCTGTTGGATTAGCTTGGACGGAAAATCTGCTCCTGAAAATTTTACCTCATCAATTAAAAAAATTCAGCCAAAACTACTGGTAATAGTTGATGCTGCCTGGATGAACCTTGATGCAGGAAATTTTCAAATCATTCCCTACGATAAAATCATCTCTCTTCAACTAACCACCCATTCCATGCCTATTCATTTTCTGATAGAATATCTCGTTCCCTATTGCCAAAAAGTTATGTTGATCGGAATTCAGCCTCTCTCTACTAAATTAGGTGAGAGTTTAAGCAAACCAGTATTGGAAAGTTGTTGTTTGATTATAAACTTGTTAAAAGAAAATCGGATAGGAGAAATCAAGCAACTATCACCAAATTAATTTCCAAAAAAGGAATACCACGTCTGTTAACGTGGTATTCCTATAAAATATTTATCTATTTAAAAAATTATAATATTTATTGAATTATTTATTCAACAATCATTTCTGAATCAAAACGATCTTCATTTGCCAAAAGAAAGTTTTCAGACATATGTAAGCAGTTTACCGGGCATACATCATTGCATTGTGAACAAAAGATACACCTATCAATTCTTATTTTTATTTTCTTTTCTTCAGGAAGAAATTGAATCGCACGGGAAGGACAAACCCGGACACAGAGACGACAGCCAATACATTTTTCCCGCTCATAGACAATCTTCCCTCTAAATTTTTCCGGAACTGGCACCGGAGAATTGATTTTAGCTTCACCATCCTGGACTTTTTTAATAAGCTCAGTCACTGTTGTTTTGCCAGGATAATATTTTACCGGAAAACAATTGGTCGCAGGTTTATGAAACAACTGCCTTATTAACTCGAAGATTATTGGAGTAGGCATTTTTTATCACCTCAAATTAAAGTATATAATCAATGGCTATAAATAACAAACCCATCAAGCCAATGGCAGAAAGATAAAATAAATAAGTTATAGTAGCTTGATCAATTTTTAGGCGTGCTACTGCAACTCTGATAAAAGTCGCTTCAAAAAATACAACAATGAACAATTTAAGAAAAAAGAATAAAATATCTACAATAACCGCTAAAATACCACCGATAGAAAGTAAATTAGCAATATTATACGGGAAGAATAAAACAACGGTTAAAGATGCCATTACAATCATCTTGACAGCATTAGCTAATTCAAATAAAGCTAAATTTCTACCAGAATATTCTACTAAAATACCCCCGGCTAACTCTGTTTCTGCTTCGGGAATATCAAAGGGAACAATAGACAACTCTGCGGGTGTCACAATAGCCAGAGTAAAGAGCAGAAAGAAAGCACCGATAAAGCCTAATGGGCCGACCAAATTCCAAATTGGATTCGCACTTAAGACTTCTAAGGAAAAAACGTTTAATCCGGGATAAGTCAGGCTTAATCGCCATCCTAAAACAATAATGGTCGTCACCAAAGGCAGCTCATAACTCATCATCATCACCATCTCTCTTTGTGCACCAATGCTGGCATAGGTAGAACCAGAGGAAAAACCTCCTGCCACCAGAGCGATAGCCGGAATTGCTAAGAGATAGGCAATCAGTATCAAATCACCAGAATCTCCTAACAAAGCCGGAACGGAGGCAAAGGGTATATAGTATAGAATTGTAATTGTTGAAACAAGAGCTAGAACAGGTGCACCATTAAATACCCATGGGACTGCGTTCTCTGGAACAATATTCTCCTTGACCATCAGTTTAAAGAAGTCCAAAAAAGGCTGTCTGACAGGAGGCCCCACACGAGATTGCATCATCGCTGCTAACTTTCGATCAAGCCCCTTGTAAAACAACCCAACCATCACTCCCAAGACTGCTATAATTACCGCGCCAACAATTTTGAGAAAAAATATTATAATAGCACTTCCACTCATTGCATCATCCTCCTGGTTTTTTCAATACTCAATTTTCTTAATTCCTCTCTTGTTAATATCTGTTTCTTATGGGTATTTGAATCAGTAAGGGTTGCCCTGTCCATACAGCCAATACAAGGGTCAATGGACGCAATAACAATGGGAATATCTGCCACTTCCTGATCCTGCAACATAGGAACCCAAGACATTAAATTATTGTAGGTAGGTGCCCTTGCTTTCCAAACCTCAGGACTTTCTCCTTCACTTAATTTAACATAGTGTATTACTTCACCCCTGGGAGCTTCATGCCTGCCGACTCCTTCACCCTCAGCCTTCTTTAAATTACCCAATAATTTAGCAATCTTTTTCTCACTAAGGATCTCACCATCAGGCAAATGGTTGACACAGTATTCTATAATCTGTACAGATTGGAATACTTCTAACACTCGTACGATAATGCGATCGTAAACATCACCGATTGTTTTACCATTAAACATATCCGGGGTAATTGCTTTAACATCCATATCAGCATAAGCAGAATAAGGTTGGTCCTGTCTTACATCTTTCTTTACACCGGATGCCCTGGTCGTTGGACCTACACTGGCTAAATTCAGCGCTTCTTCATAGGTTAAAACACCGATATTTCTGGTTCTTACGGCAATACTGGGATCCTGGAGAAAGACATCTTCTAATTTCTGATAAGTTTCTTTGTAATATTCAATTGTCTCTCTGACACGAGGAATTTGTTCTTGGCTAATATCTCTTCTTACACCGCCAACCATGTAAATGCCATAGTTCACACGATTCCCGGTCAACATTTCCAACAGATCCATCACATTTTCCCTTACCTTCCAGGAAAGATACAAAACCGAATCAAATCCTAATTCGTGAGCGGCAACTCCTGCCCAGAGGATATGAGAATGAATACGTTCTAATTCTGCTATAATTACCCGGATATATTCAGCCCTGGGTGGTACACTTATCCCGGCAGCATTTTCCACAGCCCGACAAAATGCAAAAGGATGAGAAGCAGAACAAATACCGCAAATTCTCTCTGCAAGATAGATAATCTGGACTATATTTCTATTTCTTCCCATAAATTCAATGCCCCGATGATTATCACCAGGGGCTAAATCAATCGATTTTATCTTTTCCCCGGATATCTCAAAATTAAAGGTCATAGGTTCTTCCAAGGAAGGATGAATGGGACCGATGGGAACTTTATATGTTGATTTACTCACCTTTTGTCACCTCAACTTTCCTTTTGAACAAGCTCGTCCAAGCCTTTTTGATCTTTTCGAAAGGGAAAAATATCTTTTGGGAAATCTTCCGGTAAAAAGATATTATGCATGTCTGGAAGACCAACAAATTCTACCCCAAACATTTCTTTGGTTTCCCTTTCTGTCGTCTGGGCTCCGGGGATCAAGTCAGTAATACTGCTGATTGAAGGTTTTTTTCTATCTAAACTTACTTTAATATTCACCGATATTTCCTTGAATTTTTCCCCATAATAAATTGAGAAAAGATAGATTAAATCAATGGATTCGCCGGTATCGTTTCCGGCGATAATAGCTATATGTGGGTATTGTAAGCTTGCCAACAATTTTACGGTTTCCCTGAATTTATCTTTTTCAACTTCTAACCAAATATTATGGAATTCTTCCTGATTAATCCCCGCTTTATTGGTTTCAATACGGCTGTCTATCATTGATTCTTGCAATTCTTTTTTTAGAAACGATAATAATTTTTTTGGACTCATATATTCCATATTATCACCTAAACCTTTACTATATTAGTATACCAATTGATTGAAATAGATTTTTCTAAGCACTAACCTCTTTCACTTTTTCCACAGGTGCATTCCTCAACCTTTCTAGCTTAAGCCAGGCTTTTAATACTCCGTTAATAATGGCTTCCGGCCTAATCGGACAACCGGGTACATATACATCAACGGGAATGTGCTTATCAACAGGACCGACAAGATTATAAGAATCATAAAAAACGCCGCCACTCGTACCACAGGTTCCTACAACTATTACGGCCTTGGGATCAGGAGTTTGTTCATATATTAATTTTAACCTTGGCAACATCTTCCTATTAACCGGTCCAGTAACCAGTAACACATCAGCATGCTTGGGACTCCCAACCAGTTTGATGCCAAATCTTTCCACATCATATCTAGGGGTCAATAGTGCGACAATTTCAATATCACAACCATTGCATGAACCTGTATTCAAATGGAATACCCATAAAGATCGATCTAAGTATTTATCTAATTTCATTGATTAACTCACTCCTACTATAACAAAAATAATAGCCATTACTAAGACTATCCATCCACTATAATCATTAATATTTCCGGTATGCAATTTAACTAAAGGTTGATAGTAATTCTTCAATGCTTCGGTAAATCCCCAATAGATATGACTGGCACTGACATGAGAGTCTTCTTTACTAACTTCAGGGTTTCCTGAGATAAATGGTTTCGTTTGGTCTGTATCTTTCTTATATTTTTCTTCTCCCTGGTTTCTTATCCAGAGAACTACAATTCCGATAACAATTACCATGATTACCCAGACAATAGCATTCCAATAACCACTTCCTGTTTCCAATAAACCAATCATATTATTACATCCCTCCCAATATCGCTGCAGTATAATCTGTTTGATGGATCAAAGCCATGACTGCCGGGTGAACTAAATGTGTAACAATCACATCGGGAAATAAACCGAAAAGCACAATAATACAGGCCAGGGTAGCCATTGCAAAAACCATACTCCTCGGAACTTCCTTTACATCTTTATACTGCTCAAGTTTTGGACCTAAAAATGCGCTATGAAAAACCTTTACAAAAGAAGCCAGTGTTAAGATACTGACTAACATGGCAATAATCGACAATAATGGGTTAAATTGATATACTGACTCATATATAATCAGCTTTGAAGCAAAACCATTAAAGGGTGGTAAACCTGCAATGGCTGCCGCCCCAATAATGAAGAATATTGTTGTATAGACCATATTGTTAGCCAGCCCACCCATTTTGTTTAAATCTCTGGTGCCTGTTCTATAAAATAGGGCTCCGGCTGTTAAAAATAACAAGCCCTTGTACATGGCATGATTCATTATATGAAAAATACCACCCTCCATAGCTTTAATACCAAAATTTTCCAGAGCTAAAGGATTCGCCAAGACAGCCAAACCTACCCCAACCCCTAAAAGCATATAACCGGTCTGGGAAATAGCATGATAAGCCATCAGCCGTTTAATGTCTTTCTGAATAATGGCCATGGTAACACCAATAAACATTGACAGAACACCAAATATAATAATAATCCAACCAATGGTAACAGTATTTAGAGTAATATTATAAAGAGAAAAGGAAACTCTAAATAGAGCATACAGACTAGCCTGACTAGCAGCCACCAGAATCATGGTAATAGCTGCAGGAGCTTCAGAATAAGCGTCAGGTGTCCACATATGCATAGGCACCGATCCTGCTTTCATGGCCAGAACAGTTACCAGAAGAATAAGTGCAATTTTATCCAACTGTGTAAATTGCATAACACTGGCAATTGTTGCCATATTTAAAACATCATACTGACCATAAAATAAGCCGACTGCAAACAAAACCATCAAGGCAGAGATTGAACTTACAACCATATATTTAAAACCTGCTTCAGCCGGTTCACCAGAAAGGTTACTTCTGAAAGCAATTAGGGCAACGGAGGCAATAGAAGCAATTTCCAAGAAGACAAAAAAGTTAAAGATGTCACCCGTAAATTCCATGCCGAACATACCAGTAGCTAGTAAGAGTAAAAGAGCATAATACTTTTCCAATCCGCTATGTTCCTGCATAAAGGACAGAGAATAGATAGCCCCCAGGAAAGAAACAACAGCAGTAATTAATCCCATAAAAATTCCCATACCGTCAATATGAAAAATAATTCGAATGGGCACAGTATAACCGGAAGGCAGTGTTAATCCTGCTTCACTTCCGCCAAAAACATAAATCATTGGACCGACAGTAAGGATCTGACTAGCCATAAACAAGGTGATTAACAGTGTTAAGCCCAATACAATTGATACAAACCAGCCAAGTGCCTTACGATTCAAACGACCTATAACAGGCACTAAAAAAGCCGCCAATAGAGGCAAAGCCATCACTAAGGCAGGAGCATGTTCCAAAATACTGCTCATTCTTTTAACCTCCTCACTTCATCGGTATTTAAGGTTCCGTATTTTTTGTAAATAATCATAGCAATAGAAAGAATCAGAGCAGTCGTTGCTACACCAATAACAATACTAGTCAGGGTTAAGGCCTGGGGAGTTGGTAAAACCATATTTATTCCCTCAGGAGCCTGTGTATATATTGGTGCCACAGATCCCTTCCTATATCCCAGGGTAATGAGAAATAAATTAGCGCCACTCTCTATCAATGTTATGCCTATGGCAATTTTGATCAGATTTTTCTTAAATATCAAGGTATAAACACCCAATCCTATCAAAATTACCACTGCTATATAAGGAAAATTACCAATCATATTACAAATTCTCCTTCTTCTTTGTAATTTCTGATCCTGCAGACATGGTAAGGATAATGACTCCCAATGCTGCTAAGACTTCTAAGCCAACCGCAATATTCATGATCGGTATGGTACCACCTGTATTCAGGTCACCTGGGTTAACACCAATAATGGCTGAATTACCAAACAGTCCTCCACTATTTGCCATAAAATTATAAAAGAAAGTTACACCCAGACCAAAAAAGGCAAAGGCAATAAAGAGAACAAGTCCGGTACTCTCAACCAGAGAAAGAATATCTTTTTGTAAAAAGTCCTTAACTCCCTGGTCACCATAAGTTACCACCAATAAAGCAAATGCTGACGCAGCAATTGCACCACCCTGAAAACCTCCCCCGGGGGTTAGGTGACCATGTACAATGACATAAAACCCATAAACAATGATAAATCCGTAAATCAGAGTGGTTACTGTTCTAACAATGCGAGACATCTCCTTTTTCATTTAGCTACCTCCCTAAACAATGCCGTAATTCCTATAACTGCAGTAAACAAAACTGTAGCTTCTCCCAAGGTATCAAAACCCCGATAATCAAAAACAATAGTGGTTACCACATTATTAGCTCCAGTTTCAGCTTGGGCATTCTGAATATAATAATCATCCATTTCGCTAACAGTTGGCTCTCCAAAAAGCCTCATGCTTAAAGCTGTTACAATCATAAAAGCTACAAAAAAAACTAAGGCTATAGCAAAAATTGATTTTTTCATTATCTCACCCCTCACTTTCTGGTTGCTCGAATCGCAAAAATATAAATTGCCATAGTTAAAGCTGCCCCAATGCCAGCCTCTGCAATCGCTACATCCGGTGCATGCAATAAATAAAATTCCAGTGAAAGCAATAAACTAACAACCGCTAGAGCAATAACTGCAGGTAATAGATCTTTAAAAATAACTGCTAAAAATGCCGCAATGATCATAATCACCAACACAGCAATGTGGGCCAAACTTACCAATAAACTCATTTTAAGTTTGCCTCCTTTAACTCATCGATTACTGCCTGTTTGGGCATGACACCACTGCGGTGAGCAGCCCGGGCAATTGCATGGGCTCCAGTAGGATTGGTTATAATCAAACAACCTAAAGCTACAATTGTATGTAATGCCAGAACACCGTACTTTGAGTCACCACTTACTTTCCAAAAATAAAACCCAAAAATGATAACCGCCAATGAGGTAAATATAGACCCAAAAGTAGTGCATTTTGTAGCAGCGTGCAATCTCGTATAAACGTCCGGAAATCTCATAAGTCCAATGGAACCTAATCCATTAAAAAATATTCCGATGATCAGAAATAAAAATAATACAATAGATAAAACTGTCACTTATCTTTCGCCCTCCTCTCCATATGTTTTGCAATATATAGTGTGGCAATATATGACAATAAGGCATATACAATTGCAACATCAATATATATCACTTCTTCTGATGCAGCACCAAACAATATCATTCCGGCAATGATCAATGTATTGATGGTATCCAGAGCCACTACACGATCTGGTACTGTTGGCCCTAAAACAAGACGAAATAAAGAAATCAACATGAACAACAATAATAATACGGCTGGGATTAGAAAAATAGTAAATAATTGAGTCATTCTGCAATCCTCCTGACCCAGTTTGGGAAACTACCACAAATATCTTCTATATTGGGTTTAAGATTCGTAACATTGATCCAATGTATGTAGAGATCATTGTTGTTTTCATCAATATCTACACTTAATGTTCCAGGTGTTAAGGTAATTGAGTTTGCCAATAAGGTGACAGCTGCATCGCTTTTCAAATTAGGAGATATTTTGACAATACCAGGTTTAATTTTACCGGTTATGACTCTATAGGCAACATCAATATTAGCCTTAGCCATAGCAATAAAAAAAGGGCCAACCAGATAGGACAAAAAAATAATCCATCTTACTGGATTAAGTAAACGGTAATGTTTTTTCTGAAACAAGACTTTTGTCGAAATCATGGCCACAATCAAAGAAACAATTACAGCAAAAATCATTTCATATTGACTCCACAAACCTAAAATATCTCCCTGATTGGCAGTTAAAAATAAATACGCTACAAAACTCAATATAAAACTGACGATAAAACCAATCATCGCTTCACCTCACTTCAAGTTTTTATTTCTCTCTTTGGTAAATTTTTTACATTGTTACTGATCATTTAAAAATATCAGCAAAAGTATACCACATTTTAATTAACAGATGCAATTTATTCAGTAAGAATTATTGTTGTTTATCTCAATATCCTGAATAAATAATTCATTTCCGGAAATAATTTGAATAGCCCCGCTATCACAAAAAGGACACCTGAATGCATCTTTGTTCAGCATAAATTCCTTCCCACATTCCTGGCACTTTCCCCTTAAGTGGGTATGGATAATCTCAATTTTAGCTCCCTCTGCTACTGTTGATTCTGATAGCTGGTAAAAAGCAGAAACTAATAGCTCTTCTTGAATCATAGTAAATTCACCAACAACAATACGTATCAACTCTACCTTATCTTTTTTATCATAATTTTTTACTTTATCTAATACGATATGTAATAAATTTTTGGCAATTGATCTTTCATGCATTTTGCTAGATATTTCTCTTTTGAAAAACTTAAAATTTAAAATAAAAAATACATTTTCAATTATAAAAAAACGACTAAGATTACTTCTTATATACCAGAGGATTTTTATCCATATGTATACAAAATATATATAGATAGTAACAGAAAGTGACAATTGTGGTGCCGGGAGGGGGATTTGAACCCCCACAAGCGATTTGCCCACCAGCCCCTCAAGCTGGCGCGTCTACCTATTCCGCCATCCCGGCATTTTTTTTAGTATCGAGTATTGAGTCTAAAATCAGTATCATGTCGTGCGTATTGTGTATAGAGTAAAAAAACAAAATAAATAAAGACGAAAAAATATTTAATATACACAATATCTAATACTATAAATTTGCAATTATAAATGAATCCTATCATTTATCTAAAATTTTGAATTTTACCTAAGAATTATTCCCAGAATCTTTGTCCAAGAACTACCGCTTTTTTCTTACTACTCCACATTCACAGAAATTAACTAGCTATAAGGGCCTGAAAATGATTTCTTCTAAAAAGTTAATCCTGATAATCCCATTTCTTAATTACTTTCAATTACTCCCACATTCACTCGATACTATATACTCGATACTCAATACTATATTAAATTAATTTAACTAATTTTTTATTCTCAATCTTGCCCGGAATTCTTCCTCTTTTAGCCATTGGTTTTCCTTCTACTTCCTTAATGTCAAGAGTCATATCGATGGGGGATGCATTACTAATAAAACTTCCTACACCAAAGGCGTCAACTGCTTCGGCGCTGAGTAAATCAATCCTCTCGGGAGTTACACCGCCAGAAACAAAAATCTGAACATTGGGAAAACCAGCCTGATCCAATCGAGCTCTCACTTCTTTAACCAGATCAGGGGAAACGCCACCTCTTTCACTTGGTGTGTCAAGGCGAACACCTAATAGATCCTTACCTAATGCATTAGCCACCCTGATTGACTCTTCTGCCTCATCCTTAAATGTGTCAATTAAAATAACCCTGGGAACATCCTGGCCAGAACAAGCATGATAGGCCTTCGCTGCCTTCACTGTGTCCCCGGAAATAATAATCACAGTATGTGGGATTGTTCCCTGGGGTTCCAGACCCATCAATTTGGCTCCCAGAATGCAACTTGCTCCATCGACACCACCAATAATTGCAGCTCTTTCCATAACCGGTGCAACAGCTGGATGAATATGTCTCGAGCCAAAACATATAATCTTTTTACCACGAGCTAGATCATGACATACTCTGGCTGCCGTAGCCCAGGCAGAACTACTGGCTAATATTCCTAAAACTACCGTTTCAAAAACCCCAAATTCATTGTAAGGCCCTTTTATTCTCATCACCGTTTCTTTAGGTTGGAAGGAATCTCCCTCTTGAATCGACCAGAGTTCAATCTTTTTATCTTTCAGAAGATTATATGTTTCCTGAACACCGGCAAAAATACCTTTTTCCCTGGCAAATATTTCAGCAGTAACCTCAGTACTATCCAGTTTTAAATATGCAAGGATTTCCATAGCCCTTATAAAATAAACATCAGTAGTCAATCCTTTTTCAATTTCATCATGATTAGCAGAAAAAAACTTTCTTTCAGGGTCAACTTTATAACGCTTTATTGCATCAATAGAATGAATATATTGCTCCATTACATTATTTATCCCCTTATCTATAGATACTAATCATGATGGAAGAAATCATAAATAAAACCGCAATTGCGGTCGTTACTTTCAGTAAAAGCACCTCTTTACCTTTTCTACCTCGGTGATCGGCAAATGTCCCGCCACCAAAAATTCCACCACCTTGACCAGTTTTCCTGGATTGAAACAAGACAACGGCTATAAGCGCTACACCTATAGCAATTTGTATCAACATCAACCATGTTGGCATTGTTTATCCTCCCCTTTGTAGCTTTGATTCATTAACTCAGTAACTATATTCATATGCTTATGAATCATAACATATTTATAATTTTGCTTCAAGCTAATCTTATTGAATTTTTAACTTTCTCAGTTTGTTAAATGCAATCAAGTCATTATTTATACAATTTATTCTTTATATCTTACCAATTGTGAAAAGGTTAATGCCTTTAAGCTCCCTCCTCCAACCAGGGCACCATCGATATCTGATTCATTCATTAGCTCTTTTATATTTGCTGGCTTAACACTACCACCATACAAAATTCTAATCTCTTCAGCAATTTTCTCACTGTATTTTTTCTTTAGGAGATTACGAATATATCTAATCATATCATTGGCATCCTGCGAGGTTGCAGATTTACCGGTACCGATAGCCCAAATAGGTTCATAGGCAAAAACTACACTTCCGGCATCCTGGGACTTTAATACTTCAAAAACTGCCTCTATTTCTTCCTTGACAACCTCTTTTGCTGAACCCGATTCTCTCTCTGCTAATTTTTCTCCTACACAGATAATAGGCTTTATCCTAAAATCAAGGGCCTTGCGAACCTTCCAGGCAACTTCCTGAGAACTTTCATGAAAATACTCTCTCCTTTCAGAATGACCTACTATAACATAATGGCAACCAATATTCTGTAACATAGTAGCTGATATTTCTCCTGTATAAGCACCTTCATCTTGAAAGTACATATTCTGAGCACCCAGCAGGATATTGGTATCCTGTACTAGTTCCTTTGTTACCCATAATGAGGTGAAGGGAGGGCATATAACAATTTCCGTTTCGTGATATCCTTTCACGAAATCGAGTAATTCCTTTACCAGGGAAATACTCTCAGTAATTGTCTTGTTCATTTTCCAATTTCCTGCAATTAATGGCTTTCGCATTGATATATCCTCCAAAAATTATTAATCAAACAGCAAACACCTTCACAGGCGTGGGTTTCTCAAAAAAAATACCCCCACCACCATTGCAGAGGTGGGGGTTGTTACTTTTTTACTACTTAAGGATGAATCGAAATTTGTGTATTTTGTTTTTCAAATTTCAATCCCTTAATAGAATCTATTTCGTTATATATTTAACCAGGTCTACAATTCTGCAAGAATACCCCCACTCATTATCATACCAGGAAATGACTTTTGCCATATTTCCATCAACAACCATAGTAGACAGTCCATCAACAATAGAAGAAAAGGCATTGCCATTGTAATCTTTGGAAACCAGGGGTAATTCATTATAATCCAGAATACCTTTTAAATGACCCTGAGCCGCTTCCTGCAAGGATTGGTTAATTTGCTCAGCCGTGACTTCCTTTTTTAACCAGACCGATAAATCTACAACTGAAACATTAGGGGTAGGTACTCTAAAAGCCATTCCGTTTAACTTACCTTTCAATTCCGGTATAACCAGGGTAACTGCTTTTGCGGCCCCAGTTGTAGTGGGAACCAAGGAAACTGCAGCTGCCCTGGCTCGTCTCAAGTCCCCCTTATGAGGTGCATCCAGCAGCATTTGATCGGAAGTATAAGAATGAATTGTGGTCATAACACCTTTTTCCACCCCGAATGTATCATGAAGTACCTTTACCACCGGAGCCAGACAATTTGTCGTACATGAGGCATTAGAAATAATATGATGCTCGGCATCATTATAATCTTTCTCATTAACACCAATAACAATGGTGATATCCTCTCCCTTAGCAGGTGCAGTAATAATGACTTTTTTTGCCCCAGCGCTCAAATGTTTACTAGCACTTTCCCTATCTCTAAATAAGCCTGTTGACTCAATGACAATATCAACACCTAAATCTTTCCAAGGTAAATCAGCTGGGTCCTTAATGCTCAATACCTTTATTTGTTCCCCAGCAACTTCAATTGTGTCACCTTTTACTGTCACTTCCTCCTTTAAAATACCATGCACCGAGTCATATTTTAAAAGATGTGCTAATGTCTTGGCATCTGTAATATCATTAACCGCTACAAAATCAATATCCTGATCCTGCAATGCAGATCTAAATATATTCCTGCCAATTCTTCCAAATCCGTTAATTCCAACTTTGATACTCATGTTTAATTCCTCCTTATTTTTGTATATTTTCCTGTTTTTTATATTTCCTGCGTATTTTGGAATGAGATATCTTTAACATTTCCCGATATTTAGTTATTGTCCTCCGTGCTACTTTAATATTTTCTTTTGTTTGTAATAATTCAGTCATTTTTTGATCGGAATAAGGATGATAAGGATCCTCCATTAAGATATATTTTTTAACCAAATTCTTTATTCTTTCATTTGAAACTGCCTCTTCCCGTTTTTGCGGCAAAGCTTTGGAAAAGAAAAACTTCATATTATAAATTCCCCTGGGTAGTTGAATTTTTTTTTCGCTAATAGCCCTGGAAACAGTTGATTCATGTAAACCCAATGAATCCGCTACATTCTTCATTGATAAAGGCCTTAAGTAAGCCACACCTTTTTCTAAAAATTGCCTTTGATAATCAATGATAAATTGGGTTACATCAAAAATAGTCTTTTTTCTTTGTTCTATGCATCTGATAACCCAGGAAGCTGATTTTATCTTTTTTTCTAAATATCTTAATGTCTTCTGATGCTCATTTTCCTTCTCAACATAAAAAGATTCTCGGTTTTTAGCATCTCCTGCTAATTTATTTTCAATCAGCATATTCTTATAAAGTGTATTGATTTTAATCGAAGGAAGATAACCTTTATTTTCAATAATCTCGTATTTGTCACCTATTTTTTTTACAATAATATCAGGGATTAAAAAATTCAACTCACTATTCTGATAAAAAATTCGGCCAGGTTTCGGGTCAAAATTCTTCACCAGAATATTTAATAGTTGTTGTATATCATAATAAGAAAGATTTAATTTTTTGCAAATTTCTTTAAAATTTTTCTTTGACAATTCATCCAGATGAAATACAATTAAATTTTTGAGAATATCTTTTTCTTCTAATTTTAGATGTTTAAGTTGAAGTAACAGGCATTCTTTTAAATTTCTGGCTCCCAAACCTGGCATCGAACAATTCTGAATCATTGCCAGTACCCTACTTACTCTTTTTTCGGTTATGTTCAGATCCTGTGCAACTTCCAGGCAGGTAGTTCCTAGATAACCATTATTATTGATATTGTCTATTAAATATTCACCAATCTTAAAATCTATATCATTTTTCACAACAAGCTTTAAACATAATAAAAGGTGCTCATGCAGGGTAGTAGTTTGGGAAATAGAATATTGCAAATCTTTTTCCTGCTCCTTTGCCAGGGTATTGTTCTTTACTAAACCTTTCTGGTCCAATGAATAGGAAAAGAATGATTGCTTCTCTTCCCATTCATCCCAATTTATCCTACTGTCTGAATCACTTTTTGGTAAATTACTTTCCCCATCTATTTCTTTAGAAACTTTTATATCCTTCTCGTTAATCTCGTCTGGTTCTATTTCCAAAACCGGGTTATCCTGCAATTCCTTCTCTATCCAATGATTCAATTCGATCATATTCATCTGTAATATTGCAATAGATTGACGCATTTGAGGTGTTAAGTGCAATGTTTGTCTTTGTTCTAAACTCATCCCCTGATCCATTTAGATTATTCCTCATTATCCTCAGAAATTATAAATTACGACAAAACATTATAACATGATTTTATTTGTTTATCCAGAAAATTAGAGATGAAAATTAGAGATGAAATGTGATTTACTTCTATCGTCTACTATTTTTATTTTTTAGGTCATTCTTTCATTAAGTCTTTTCCTCCGCTAAATAGTACTCTACCAACTGTTCAATTTTCTTTAAACGATGGAAAATCCCTGATTTGGAAATATTGCCACCAATAATATTAGCAAGTTCCTGAATACTGGCATAGGGATTGTCTAAACGAGCTTCAATTACCTCTACCAGACCCCGGGAAAGGTTTTCCAATCCAATATGTTGTTTCAAAACATCAATATAAAATAATTGTCTGGAAGCCGAGAGGACTGTTTTATCAATATTTGCTGTTTCACAGTTTACCAGACGGTTAACCGTATTCAGGATATCTTTCCTGGCTATGATATCCTGAAATTTAAGTAAAGCCCTCTGAACACCCACAAAACGTAAAAATTCAAAAATCTGTTCACTCTTTTTCATATAAACTGCCCATTTTTTCTGCCAAAAACTAATTTTAGCAGTAAAGGACGCAACCTGTAAAATGTCACATATTAACTTTGCCTCATGTCTCCTGGAACACGATACTTCCAAATGGTACATCCTTTCAGGGTCATTGATAAACCCTTCTGCCAAGAAAACTCCACGTATAAATGCCTTTGTAAAAAATTGGTCAGAATAAAACTTATCTTCAGCAAATATGTTGGGATATCTATAAATTAACTTTCCCTGTAAATTAACTTTCAGATTAAATTGCTCCATAATGTTTTTTATTTTGGAAGGATCGGCCACTGTCACTAAATAGAATTTTTTCTTGTTTCTTTTTTTTATTGTTTCGATAATTACTTCATAGTCAAATACTTTCTTAAATAAAAAGTAAACAACCTTGATCATCACGGGATTTTCCAGAATAAGTGCTAATACTTTATTTTGTTGCTTGATTGACCCTTTCATCATAATAAAAGCCAACAATTCTCCCCTCTGCTCCGATATGTTTTGAGGCAGGATACG
This sequence comes from uncultured Atribacterota bacterium, assembly GCA_964428905.1. GTDB lineage: Bacteria > Atribacterota > Phoenicimicrobiia > Phoenicimicrobiales > Stramentimicrobiaceae > CAYSAA01. The sequence goes on along the minus strand of CAYSAA010000159.1, from coordinate 4,066 downwards.
TGATAATTCTTGCTTTACCAGGGAAGAAAAATACATCTTACCTTTTCTCCTTATGGATAATGTCCATAACTAATCTGGCGATTTTGCCAGAATCATGACGAGCAAAATTATGCTCTGATAACAATTCTTGCCGAATAACTCTCGTTTGTTGATTGAACTTCAGCTGCAAATCATCTCTAACGGCATGCGCTCCTTTCTCTTGATATTTTTTAGCAACTTCTTTACTTAAAGTTTTACTATTAACCAAAACATAATCAATACAATTTTGAGGTAAATATTTTATTATCTCTTTTAGATGCATGGAAGTAGAATATCTATCTGTTTCTCCCGGCTGTGTCATCACATTACAGATATAGATTTTGAGTGCTGTTGATTGACATATCGATTCCGATATATTCTCTACTAATAGATTACATATAACACTCGTATACAAACTTCCGGGTCCTAAGATAATAACACCAGCCTCCTTAATCGCCTGGATAGTGTCCGTTAAAGGCAAAACATGGGAAGGTTGGATAAAAACACTTTCAATTTTATCCTTACTCTGCGATATATTCTTTTCTCCTTTAATCAATTCCTTATTTTTTAATTTGGCACATAAAGTCACATCTTCCATTGAAGAAGGTAATACCTTTCCACGAATGGCCAAAATTTCGCTTGATTTTTCAACGGCTCTTGAAAAATCGCCACTAACTTCAGACATGGCTGTAATAAATAAATTCCCGAAACTGTGTCCCCGTAAACTACCATTTTTAAAACGATATTGAAATAACCTTGTCATCAAAGGTTCCTTGGTAGAAAGAGCAACCAGGCAATTTCTAATATCTCCCGGTGGAAGAACACCTAATTCATCCCGTAATTGACCTGAACTCCCTCCACTATCAAAAACGGTTACCACTGCAGTAATATTGCTGGTATATTGTTTCAAACCCCTTAGCAAAGCATACAGACCAGTTCCTCCTCCAATTACTACAATACGCGGACCTTTACCTAATTTTTTTTGCAGATAAATAATATCGTGAACCTGATCAACTTGCTGAGGAACAACTCTGGTCAGAATTGAGCGATTCATATTGGCAATACCTAAAATAACGAAAGCAGAACCAAGAATAATCAAAATGAAACCGGAAAAATGGGGAGCAATTTGATAATAGATAAACAGATTCTTAATCTGATTTTTTATCCATAAAAATCTTGACAAATCAATAAGGAAAATCAAGCCCACTGCCATGATAATTATGCCCAATAAGACAATGAGCAAGAAACGTTTTACTCTCATACCCGGGTAGAACCACTTCCATAAAGATATGAAATGAAAATGTTTTAAACTCATTTTATATCTTCTCTTTATAAATTTTTTCTTCTTTCTTGATATCTCTATGTTTCACAAAAACATGATGGTCCCTGGGTTTAAGTAATTGAACCAATTCATTAACTAAAAATACCGAGCGATGTCTTCCTCCGGTACAACCGATAGCAATGGATAAATAATTTTTCCCTTCTTTAATATAGTAGGGAATAAGAAAATCAATTAGTAAAAAAAATCTCTTAATAAATTTTTGGGTTACCGGGAATTGGGTGAAGTATGCTCTAACTCTTTCGTCTTTTCCTGATAATTCACTTAGCTCACTATGATAATAGGGGTTGGGAAGAAATCGGGCATCAAACACCAGATCAACATCAATGGGTATCCCATATTTATAACCAAAAGATATTAAACTAATATGGATACCCGCCGTGGTCTTTTTTTGAAAGTATCTTAAAATTTCAAGATTCAGTTGCTTGGGATCTAAATAAGAGGTATCGATAATCATACTGGCCTTTGATTTTAGTTCTTTTAATTTTTTCCTTTCCTGTTGAATATTTTCCACAATACTCTGTGAGAATTGTAGAGGATGTTTCCTTCTGGTCTCACTAAACCGCCTAACAATAACCTCGTCTTTTGCTTCCAGGAATAAAATCTCCGGCTTAATTTTCATAGTTTCCAGTTCTCTTAAAGATTGATCAAGCTCTCTAAAAAATATTTCTCCTCTAATATCAACAACAAACGCTATTTTGGATAATTTACCACGTGATTTCAGACACATTTCAGAAAATTTTGGTATTAACTGAGGAGGAAAATTATCGATACAGAAAAAATCTAAATCCTCAAAGCACTTAATAGCAACACTTTTACCAGCACCTGAAAGGCCAGTAATAATAACAAATTGATTATTTTTCATGCCATCCTCAATGAATATTTTACATCTTTTCTGGGGCGTGGATACCCAGTAAAACAAGTGCATTCTCCAATACGATTTTTACAGAACAAATCAAATACAGCCTAGCTAATGACAAATCTCTGTCTTCGCTAATCACTTTGTAGTCGGTATAGTACTTGTGAAACCCGGAAGCCAGTTCATATAAATAATTTGCAACCAGATGGGGTTTCCAGTATAGTGCACTTCTTTCAATCACTTTTCTGAAATTTGCTAATCTCTTAATAATTTCTAATTCTTCTTTCTTAGTGAGAAGGTTTAAATTAAGCTGTCCTATTGTCTGATTGTCTAAAACAATATTTTCCAATTTGCCTTTCTTTATTATACTGCAAATCCTGGCATAAGCGTATTGTATATAGAAAACAGGATTTTCCATTGATTGCGATTTGGCTATATCCAGATCAAATTCTGTATGGCTATCATGACTATGCATTAAGAAAAAGTAGCGAGCCACATCCTTGCCTACCTCTTTGAGTAAATCTTTTAATGTAGTAAATTCCCCACCGCGGGTGCTCATACCTACGATTTTCCCTTCTTTAATTAATGTAACAAACTGGACCAACAAAACCTGAAAAGAATCAGGATTATAATTCAATGCCTCGATTGCTGCCTTCATTCTTTTAATATAGCCGTGATGGTCAGCTCCCCAGATATCAATCAATGTTTTACAACCTCTTTTAAATTTGTCATCATGATAAGCAATATCAGAGGCAAAATAGGTTGGCTCTCCATTTTCCCGTATTACCACACGATCTTTTTCATCTCCAAATTCAGATGCCCTGAGCCACAAAGCACCATCTTGTCGATAGACATGCCCTTCTTTTATTAGCTGCTCAATGACCGGTTGAACTTTATTCTGTTCATACAAGGATTGTTCACTAAACCAACAATCAAATTTTACACCAAAGGAATTTAAATCATCCTTGATATCCTGCAGAATTCTTCTATGAGCATAATCTTTAAAAAAACAAATTGTGTCCGGATTGCTTTTACCTTTAAACTTTCCCTGGTATTCTTTTATAATCTCCTTGGCCAGAGTAATAATATAGTTTCCCTGGTATCCATTTTCAGGAAATTTAATCTCTTCACCAAGCAAATTACGATAACGAGCCAAAACTGACTCACCCAGTATGTCCATCTGCTTGCCATGATCGTTGATATAGTATTCCGTTACTACCTGATAACCAGCTGCATTTAATATTTTAGCTAACGAATCACCTACTGCTGCACACTTACCATGCCCAATATGCAACGGGCCGGTAGGATTAACGCTAACAAATTCGACCATCACTTTTTCATGATTGCCAATATCCGAACAACCAAATTGTTCTTTCTTGGACATAATTTCATTCAGAACGCTATATAACACACTATCATTTAAATAAATATTAATAAAACCGGGACCAGCTACTTCAATTTTATCTATTAATTCTTCATCCTTTTTTTCAATCTCCCGGACAATGCTATGGGCAATCTGTCTCGATTCTTTTTGAAGAATTCCTGAAAGTTGCAAAGCAATGTTTGTTGATAGATGCCCATGTTCGGGATCTTTTGGAGTTGTTAGAATAATATCCGGAATTTTTTTAACATTAGAAGTTTGATCATAGATACATTCATTTATAGCATCTTTTATAAATTGCTTTAATTGAGCAGAAACTTGTTTGTTCAATTTTACCTTCCCCTCTTATTTTTTATGGTTTCATTTTTCTAAAAATCAAGAAAAAACAATGATGGAGCGCCCGAGAAGAGTCGAACTTCCAACACGGGGCTTAGGAAGCCCCTGCTCTATCCATTGAGCTACGGGCGCT
>CAYSAA010000158.1:0-4062 GCA_964428905.1 uncultured Atribacterota bacterium | reverse complement strand
CTCTACTCCTACAGCAGAAGAAGCTCGGGATCTTGGTAAAAAACTTCACAATATTCTCAGTAAATAAAAATGCCTGTTATGATCATTTTATTATTCATTCATTTATTTGAGTTAAAAATTAAAGGAGACTAAATATAAATATATGAACAGCAAAAAAATTGCACTGATAACCGGTGCTTTAGGATTTATTGGATGTGCTATTACTACTCGTTTGATTGAAGATGGCTTTCGTATTGTTTTGGTTGATCTTTGCCAGGAAAAAATAGATAAATTGGCTCAATCCTTTCCTATTAATCAAACCCTTCCACTCGAATGTGATATAAGGGATCCTAAGGCTGTAGAGACTGTGGTGAAAAAAGTTCAAAATAGTTGGGGAATGGTAGATATTCTGGTTAATAATGCTGGCATTGTATCAAATAATAAAGTTAGTGAGACATCCCCGGAGGAATGGCGAGAAATCCATTCCGTTAATCTTGATGGTGCCTTCTATTTTTCTCGGGCTGTCATAGGGGATATGAAGAAAAAGCGATGGGGGAGAATTATAAATATTTCCTCTTTAGCTGCGAAGTCTGGTGGTATTACTGCGGGTACAGCCTATTCCACTTCCAAAGGTGCTCTGATTTCACTTACTTTTAGTCTTGCTGCGGAGTTGGCTCCTTTCGGTATCACGGTAAACGGTATTGCACCGGCTTACGTAAGAACTCCTATGGTAACGGAAAAACTTTCTTCGGAACAGGTACGTACAGTTATTGAAAAAATTCCAGTAAAAAGATTGTGTGAGGCAGAAGAAGTAGCCCATACGGTAAGTTTTTTGGTCCACCCACTGGCAGGATTTATTACTGGTGAAATAATTGATCAGAATGGGGGACTTCATTTTGATTAAGCTGTATAATAGAGAAGGTATACCTGTCTACTTATATTGAAAAAGTTCAATTAGAATCAGAACTTGATGTATCAGTGAATTCAAATGATGTTTTGATGTCTAGCAAAGGGTGAATGTATAAGAGCTAAAAAATATATGTAGGAGTGTAGAAGATAGTAAAATATACTTGACATTAAGAATGAAGACACTTAGTATTAAAATAAATAAGTTGTAATACATCTGTTAACTTATAACTTGCACATTAATGACCAGCCACAAGCTAAACAATAACCATAACAACAGCTCATTCATCAAAAGTTTTTTGAAAAGTTACGAAAAAATATTTTAAATTTATTTTCTTGAGGTTATTTCTATGAATATGAATACCAATAAAATTAAAGAGTTAAAACAAAAGGCAAAAATAGTGAGGGATAACATTTTAGATTGTATTGGGGTTGGCAAAAAGGGTCACCTGGGTGGTTCCATGTCTTCAGCTGACCTGGTAACAGCTTTATATTTTTATAAGATGAGAATTAACCCTGCTAATCCAGCTGACCCTGGTAGAGACCGCTTTATTTTTAGCAAAGGGCATTCCGTGCTTGCCCAATATGCTGCCTTGGCAGAATTGGGCTATTTTTCTAAATCAGAACTAAAAAAAACCAAGGAACTTGGTTCTATTCTACAAGGTCACCCGGAAATAAGTACCCCCGGCGTTGAAGCCAATACAGGATCTTTAGGGCAAGGTTTGTCTATTGGTATTGGAATGGCTCTGGCAGCAAAATTAGACCGTAGAAATTATCGCGTGTATGTTATTATCGGAGATGGTGAACTGGGTGAGGGGCAAATCTGGGAAGCAATTACCTGTGCTAATTTTTACCGTTTGGATAACCTGTTGGCCATTGTTGATTATAACAAATTGCAAGTAAATGGACCTATCAAAGAAAGATATGATCTGGGTGACATAAAGGTAAAATTTGAAGCATATGGTTGGAAAACATGGGAGATTGATGGACACAATATGTCCGAGATCATAGATGTACTGGATCAAGCCGACCAGATAAAAGGTTCACCCTGTGCCATTATCGCTAATACCGTGAAAGGGAAAGGGGTATCCTTTGCTGAGAACAATTGTAGTTTTCATAATAATTCATTAACCGAAGAGCAGTATGAACAAGCCCGTAAAGATATTGCCAGTATTATGGTGTGAGGTATAAAATAATGGAGAAAGAAAACCTGAGAGAAGCCTATGGTAGAGAGTTGTTGGAAATTGCCCGGAAAGATGAAAGAGTGGTGGCTCTGGATGCTGATCTGTGTGGCTCTACCATGACCAGTTTGTTAGAAAAAGAGATGCCCGAAAGATTTTTTGAGATGGGCATTGCTGAAGCCAATATGGTCTCTGTTGCTGCCGGTTTGTCTCTGGCAGGGAAGATACCTTTTGTAAATACCTTTTCTGTTTTTGCTGCCGGTCAACCATACAATCAAATTCGACAGGGAGTTGCTTTACCAAATTTAAATGTTAGAATTGTAGGTTCCAGCTGCGGCCTATCAGATGCCGGAGACGGAGCTACTCATCAATCGATTGAAGATGTTGCGATTATGCGTGCTATCCCTAATATGACTGTTGTCGTTCCTGTTGATGCCGAAGAAACTCGAAAAGTTGTTCGGGCCTCCATTGAATATCAGGGGCCGATGTATATCAGAATAAACCGTAGTTCATTACCGGTACTAACTGGTCCTGAAACAGCTTTTAAAATTGGTAAAATGAATCTCATGGCTGAAGGTTCAGATGTCACTGTTTTTGCTACAGGGCTCATGGTCTATCAGGCACTGCAGGCTCGGGAAACTTTAGCGAAAGATGGAGTATCAATTGCTGTTGTTAATGTAAGTACCATAAAACCTTTAGCTAAAAATGAGATATTACAATATGCCAAAAATGTAAAAGGTATTGTTACCGCAGAAGAACACAGTATGATTGGAGGCTTGGGAGGTGCTATTGCTGAAGCGATAAGTGATCAAACAATACCCATCAAAATGGTCGGAATCAATGATGAATTTGGACAATCAGCCAGTTCTCATGAAGAACTGCTTGAGTATTATCATTTAACATCTCAAACAATTATAGAAAAAGTCAAGACTTTACTTAAATAATTTACATAGTATAAAATTAGATAAGATTTTTTGACTTAATCAAAGAAAGGAGACCTATTATGCCCAAACCAAAAATCGGTTTTATCGGTATCGGTATCATGGGCCTGCCCATGGCCCAAAATCTGATCAAGGCAGATTACCCACTCATCGCCTATGACCTGAATAAGCAAGCCCTTGAGACCCTGGTAGCAGAAGGCGCCCAAAAGGGGACATCCTGTGCCCAGGTAGCCGCTCACTGTGATATCATCATCACCATGCTGCCCAACTCCCCGGATGTCCAAAAGGCAGTCTTAGACCCCCAGGGCATCGCCGAAGGTGTCCGTGAGGGCCAGATCTTAATTGACATGAGTTCCATCGCCCCTTTGGTTTCCCAGTCCCTGGCCAAAGAACTAGCCAAAAAAGGTGTGGATATGCTCGATGCCCCGGTCAGCGGCGGACAGGAGAAAGCCCGCTCCGGAACTTTGGCCATCATGGTAGGCGGCAAGGAAGAGATCTTCCAACAGTGTAAACCCATCTTAGAGATAATGGGTAACCCGGTCTTAGTCGGTGACCTCGGTGCGGGAGGGACCACCAAGTTAGTCAATCAATCGATAGTGGCAGTGAATATTGCCGTGGTGGCCGAGGCCCTGCTCTTCGGCAAGAAGGCCGGTGTGGACCCCCAGCGTATCTTTGATGCCATCAAAAATGGTCTGGCCGGCAGCCAGTGCCTCACCGACAAGGCTCCCCGCATGTTTACCGGCAACTATGATCCGGGCTTCCGCATGAGACTGCATGTCAAAGATCTGACCAATGTCCTCCAGACCAGCCAGGCCTTGCACAATGCCATGCCCTTGACTGCCCAGGTCATGGAGATGATGCAGACTGTAATGGCAGAAGGTCATACTGATGTGGATCATGGCGGACTGGCATTGTTCTATGAGAAGATGAATGGGGTGTCACTGAAGAAGGAGTAGTATGCCCATTATCCTTCCGCTTACGGTGATCGGTGCATATGCCGGTGGGGTAAGAATTTTTGATATCAAAGTAACTTTCTTCTTTGGTATTTTGGGGTA
>CAYSAA010000157.1:0-7107 GCA_964428905.1 uncultured Atribacterota bacterium | reverse complement strand
GAAAGAAGGCAGATGATTTACCTTCTAAGGAAGACTGGGCTTTGGGCTCTTGTAAGGGTAGAGAACCAAGAAAAATTGTTCCTTTTAATCTGGATCCCTCTGAGCTGGAAAAATTGGTCAATAAAATAGGTAAAAAATATGAAACAATGCAAAAGGAAGCGGAATATGAGCTGGTGAATATGGATAATCCGGAACTAGTTATCGTAGCATACGGTACGGTAGCCAGAGTTGCAAAAACGACCATTCAAAAAGCCAAAAAAGAAGGTATGAATATTGGCCTGATACGCCCCATTACACTATATCCATTTCCCAGTGAAATTATCAACAAAACTGCCGATAAAGTAAAACGTATGTTGGTATCCGAGATGAGTCTCGGTCAGATGATAGAAGATGTAAGGTTAGCGGTTAACGGCAAGGCAGAAGTCAGTTTTTATGGCAGAACAGGTGGTGTGGTTATTTCCCCGGCAGAGATACTGGAGGAAGTAAAAAAATTATTAAAGTAAGGTAAATTTGTAGTATGATTAACCTTTTAATAGGAGGAAATTATTTGGAGGTGTTAATAAATTGATGAATAAAGTATTTTCCAAACCAAGATCTTTAACCAAAATTCCTTTCACATATTGCCCCGGTTGCCATCATGGTATTGCACACAGATTAGTGGCTGAAGTATTAGACGAGCTAAATATAAGGGAAGATACCATTGGCATTGCTCCGGTAGGTTGTTCTGTATTTGCCTATCTCTTTTTTGATTGTGATATGATTGTTGCCGCTCATGGCAGGGCACCTGCTACAGCAACCGGAATAAAAAGAGCAAAACCGGATAATATTGTTTTTTCTTATCAGGGAGACGGAGATTTGGCATCCATCGGAACAGCAGAAATTATTCATGCAGCCAATCGTGGTGAGAAAATTACGGTTATCTTTATCAACAATGCAACTTATGGTATGACCGGTGGGCAAATGGCCCCTACTACATTGGTGGGTCAAGTCACTGCCACTTCACCTTATGGACGTGACCCGAAAACAATGGGAATGCCTATTCGAATGTGCGAATTACTTTCTACCTTGAATAGTCCCAGTTACATTGCCAGAGTGGCTTTAACTAAACCAGTTTATATTATCAGAGCGAAAAAGGCCATTAAAAAAGCCTTTCAGTTTCAGAAAGATGGTAAGGGATTTTCTATGGTTGAAATACTTTCCACTTGTCCTACCAATTGGGGGTTAAGCCCGAAAGAAGCCAATCACTGGGTAGAGGAAAAAATGATACCCTATTATCCGTTGGGTGAGTTTAAAAGTCCGGAGGAGGCAATCTAAATGTTAGATGAAATAATTTTTGCAGGATTTGGTGGTCAAGGCGTTCTTTTGATGGGACGATTAGTTGCCTATGCCGGGATGTTGGAAGGGAAACATGTTGCCTGGATGCCTTCCTATGGACCAGAGATGCGTGGAGGAACCGCAAATTGTACGGTAATTGTCTCCTCTGATGAAGTTGCTTCACCAGTTGTCTCCAATCCTATGACCTTAATTGCTATGAATAAACCTTCCTTAGATAAATTTGAAGCACATGTTGAAAAAGGTGGTACAATTATACTTAACGAATCACTGATTTCTCAGGATGTGAAAAGGGACGATGTCCAGGTAATAAAAATTCCAGCCAATGACATTGCTAACGAATTGGGTAACTTAAGAGTTGCCAATATGGTTACTTTAGGTGCCTATGTGGCAAAGAGCAAAAGCGTACAAATGGGAACTATCATTCAGGCATTGGAAGACATGTTAGGTAAAAAATCAGAAAAAATAATGGAACTGAATAAAGAGGCATTAAAAAGAGGAGAAAAAATGATTACCGGCTAGATAAAATTAAAGAAAATCTTGCCCTATCCTTGTGATGTAGAGAAAAAGAGGAATGGAAAAAAAATATCTACAGGAAAAGACAATTAAATCTGAAGAAATTTATAGTGGGAGAGTAGTTCATCTGCGAAAAGATGAAGTTATTCTCCCGGATGGAAGAAGATCCACCAGAGAAATTGTAGAGCATCCCGGTGCTGTTGTTATACTGGCGCAAAATAATCGGGGACAGCTTGTTATGGTCAAACAATTTCGAAAAGCCATTGAAGATGTTTTATTGGAGCTACCTGCGGGAACTATTGAACCTTCTGAAGAAATAATTGCTTGTGCTCAAAGAGAGCTGGAAGAAGAAACCGGTTATCGGGCTCAGAAATGGGAAAGAATATTTGATTTTTATTCCTCACCCGGTTTTTGTAATGAAAAGTTGACGCTCTATTTTGCTCAGAACCTGACCAGAACCAAATCGAATACTGACTATGATGAGTTCATTGAAATTGTAGAACTTGATATAGAAAAGATACGGTTATTATTGCAGAAAGATAAAATCAGAGATGCCAAAACGCTGATTGGGATACTATGGTGGCTAAATCGATGAACAAAAAACAGCAAAAAAATCAATATTTTATGGACCTTCATGTTCATATTGGCAGGGATCGACATGATTTACCGGTAAAAGTTACTGCTTCCAGAAAATTAACCTTTGCCAACATTGCCAGAGAATGTCAGAACCGAAAAGGTATTGATGTTGTGGGAATTGTTGATTGTGCCTCTCCACGTGTCATTGATGATATTGGTCAATTAATACTAAATGGGGAAATGAAGGAATTAAAGGATGGGGGATTACGCTACCGTGATAGTGTTACGGTTATGTTAGGTTCAGAGATAGAAACAAAGGAGAAAAGCGGAGGATTATCTCACCAAGTTGCATTTTTCCCTTATTTTGCTGATATCCGGGAATTTAGTAAAAAAATGAGCAGAGTAGTGACCAATCTCAATTTAAGTTCCCAGAATAGTGGAATCACTGCACAAGATTTTTTTCATGCGGTTAATCAGACAGGTGGCATTGTGATTCCTGCGCATATTTTTACACCCCATAAAAGTATTTATGGCAATTGTGTTGCTCATTTAAATGAAATGTTTACTCCATCTACAATCAAAAAGATACCGGCTGTCGAATTGGGCTTAAGTGCTGATACCTTTTTAGCAGACCGCTTAGAAGAACTTTCGGATTTTACTTTTTTAACCAACTCTGATGCCCATTCTCTTCCCAAAATTGGCCGGGAATACAATGTCATTCAAATTGAACAACCAACTTTTAAAGAGTTATTAATGGTTTTACGAAGAGAATCTGGTAGAAAGGTGCTAGCAAATTATGGACTTGATCCTAAGCTGGGAAAATATCATCGTACTTATTGCGAAGAATGTAATCATACTGCCATTGGTTTACCTCCTGTATTCCAATGTGAAAAATGCGGAAGTAACAAAGTAACGAAAGGGGTTCTGGATAGAATTGTTGAAATAAGTAATAGGCGTGCCACGATTTCTCCGTCACATCGTCCTCCTTATTTTCATCAGGTTGCCCTGGATTTTGTTCCAGGAATTGGCAGGAAAACACTGGAAAAGTTATTTGGTTATTTCGGAACAGAAATGAATATTTTACATAAAGCTTCCCATCAGGAGATAAGCCAGGTGGTTGGTTTTAAAATAGCTACAGATATTATTGCCGCCCGAAGTGGTAAATTGGCTTTGGTTGCCGGTGGTGGCGGTAAATATGGCAAAGTGAGTGGTCAACCTGTCATAGGAAAGGCTTCAACCTCAGATTGCCTGTTTTGATTTTTGGCTGAAAATATCGTAGTGTAGAAAAATATATGAAAAAATTAAATCATTCTTATTGGAGTGTGATCTTATTCACATTTAATATGAATGATTTTTTTAAAAAATGTTGGAATAAAAAAGAGGATATTGTCTCCATTTTGTAGAAAATAAAAATTAAAGAGTATTAATTATTAATCAATAAATTGGAAGGAGTTTATTTTTTGTGAGGTATTCTGAGGAAATCCTGGATGAAATTAGAAATAGACTAGATATTGTTGAGGTCATTTCAGAATATGTATCCTTAAAACCAAGCGGAAAAGGCTATAAAGGGTTATGTCCTTTTCATCAGGAAAAAACCCCTTCTTTTATGGTTGATAGGGAAAAGCAGATATTTCATTGTTTTGGCTGCGGTGAAGGCGGAAATATTTTCAGCTTCATCATGAAGATTGAAAAAATTGATTTTCCGGAAGCGGTTAGGATGTTAGCTGATAAAGCCGGGATTGAGCTTCCTACTGCCAATAACCAGAATAATCAGGCTTATCACGAAAAAGAACTTATTTTAAGTTTGAATGAAATTGCAGCAGATTATTACCAGAAAAATTTGTTTCAAAATCAAGGGATAAGTGCACTGCAATACCTGCTAAAACGACACTTTGAAAAACAAACAATCCAAAAATTTCAACTTGGTTATGCAACATCAGAGTATGAATATCTCATGCACCTTTTACTGCAAAAAAAGTTTCAATTATCAGATTTGGTTAAGGGAGGCCTGGTAGTTAAAAGCCGAAAAAGTGGGAAATATATGGATTGTTTTCGCAATAGAATTATTTTTCCAATCCATAATGTCCAGGGGAAGATTATTGCCTTCGGAGGAAGAGTATTAGATGATAACTTACCGAAATATATTAATTCTCCGGAAACCCCTGTATATAGTAAAGGAAAACATCTATATGGCTTGTATCAAGCCAGGAAAGGAATTCGTCAGAAAAATCAAGTGATCATTGTTGAAGGCTATACCGATGTCCTGATGGCCCATCAATATGGATTTGATAATGCTATTGCCTCCCTGGGTACGGCTCTGACCACTCAGCAAGTTGATTTGATTAAAAGATACGTAGATGAGGTGATGATTGCCTTTGATTCCGATGCAGCCGGTAGGAGTGCCACTCTGAGAGGGCTCAATATATTGAAAAAAGCAGAGATAAAAGTCAGGATTATTTCTCTACCTGCAGAGAGCGATCCTGCTGATGTCTTACTAAGAAAAGGGAAAGAATATTTTGCCATGTTGATTAAAGATGCCTTACCATTAATTGATTATAAATTAGAAGTCTTAATGCATCGTCATATTGGGACAACCAGTGACGGAAAAATAGCAATTATCCGAGAGATTTTCCCGGATTTGGCTGATATTCATAGTCAGATGGAATTACAGGTGGAAGTAAAGAAAATTGCTGAAAAGCTGGATATAGAAGAAGAGAGTATCCTTAAAGATTTGAACCGATATAGAAAGGGGAGTCGTACATTACCCCATATTTCAGCTAAGACCGATACTGAATTAACCTATGTAAATGCGGAAAAGATATTAATTGGCAGCATGTTGCAAAAGAGGAATTATATTGAAAAAATATTTTCCGACTTAAGGATAGATGATTTTTCTGTAAAAGAACATCGAGATATTGTTTTTGTGATAAACAACTTATTTAAAAAAGGAGAGAAAATTTGTCTTCAAAAAGTAATAGACGCAGTTAATGATCAGAACAAGATCAACCTGCTTTCACAGATTATGCTGAAAGATGTTGTTTTTTCAGATGAAGAAACCATATATCGTTCTATCAAAGCTATTAAGAAATATCGGCTTCAGCTGGAATTAAATAGGATAGGCAGTAAAATAAAAGAAGAGGAAAGGATAAAAAACGAGGTTACACCGGAACTTTTACAAGATTATCAGAACATCATGCATCAAATCAAAGCGATTGTATAATAATAAATTCTTTTCCATAAGAATATAGGTTGATTTGCAAAGGATAGCCAAAATAAGAAAAATATTAAAAGGCATTAAGAAAAAGAATTAGAGGGGTTTCAGGGAAGCTTCCTCCACTGACTATATTATGTAAAGGTGGGCTGTTTGATATGGCAAAGAAAAAGGAAATAGATGATTTGATTGAGAAGGGAAAGCAGAAAAATTTTTTAACTTTCCAGGAAATAGAAAATTATCTGGAAGACGATATAATTAATATTAACAAGATTGAAGATATCTACGATGCCCTTAGCAAATTAGGAGTTGATGTGGTTGATGAAGAGGAGAAAGAAGAAGACGATGAAACAATCGAGAGTAAGGGGAGGATAAAAAAAATAAGGGCAGCTATCATCTCTAAAAAAGACCTTCATTCGGAACTTGCTATTGGAAGAGGCATAGAACTGGATGATCCAGTAAAGATGTATTTAAAAGAAATCGGGCAAATCAGGTTGTTAACTGCTGATGAAGAGATTGAATTAGCCAAGCGAATGGAAGTTGGGGACGAGGAAGCCAAAAGGATTTTAGTACAGTCAAATTTGAGATTAGTAGTAAGTATAGCCAAACGCTATGTAGGAAGAGGCATGCTTTTTTTAGATTTAATTCAGGAAGGGAATATGGGCTTGATTCGTGCGGTGGAAAAGTTTGATTACCGACGTGGTTATAAATTCAGTACCTATGCTACCTGGTGGATCAGGCAGGCAATTACCAGAGCCATTGCCGATCAGGCTAGAACCATTCGGGTTCCGGTTCATATGGTGGAAACCATCAATAAATTAGTGCGTATGTCAAGGCACTTGTTACAAGAACTTGGCAGAGAACCAACCATTGAGGAGATTGCCGAGAGAATGGAGTTGCCATTGGAAAAAATCAAAGAAATTATTAAAACAGCACAGGAACCTGTTTCCCTGGAGAGCCCCATCGGCAAAGAAGATGACAGTCATTTGGGGGATTTTATCGAAGACGAAGATTCACCTGCCCCACCCAAGATTGCTTCCCACACCCTATTAAAAGAACAATTGGATGGTGTCTTAAAAACATTAACCCAGAGAGAGAAACGAGTTCTGGAATTAAGATTTGGCATTACCAACGGACACCCGCATACGCTGGAAGAGGTTGGCAGGGAATTTGGCGTAACCCGGGAGAGAATTAGGCAGATTGAAGCCAAAGCACTGCGAAAGTTGAGACATCCCAGCCGTAGTAAAAAATTACGTGACTATCTGGAATAAAGCAAAACAGAAAGAAATAAAGATTTTTCAACTATAATATGAAAGAAAGATAGAATAAAAATAGTAAAAATTACGCAATATTGATTGACCTTTTCGCTATTTTAGATTAAAATGATACTTGCGTTATTCCTCGGTAGCTCAACGGTGGAGCATCCGGCTGTTAACCGGAGGGTTGTAGGTTCGAATCCTACCCGGGGAGCC